>JAHEMG010000062.1 GCA_024643755.1 Flavobacteriales bacterium
GATGAAACCAAACACAAAGCCCAAATGAGCACCGTGCTCATGATCGACATCAGTCACTCCATGATTTTGTACGGCGAAGACCGCATCACCCCCGCAAAAAAAGTGGCCATGGCCCTCGTGGAACTCATCCGCCGGAAATACCCCAAAGACGCCATCGACATCATCGTGTTTGGCAATGAATCCTGGTCGATTAGCGTCAAAGACCTCCCCTACCTCCAAGTAGGCCCCTATCACACCAACACCGTGGCAGGCCTGGAATTGGCGATGGACATCCTGCGCAGAAAACGCAACACCAACAAGCAAATTTTCATGATCACCGATGGCAAGCCCAGCTGCGTGAAATTGCCCAACGGCGAACTCTACAAAAACAGCAACGGACTAGACGAATACATCGTTTCCAAATGCCTCAACATGGCCGCACAAGCCCGAAAACTCAAGATCTCCATCACCACCTTCATGATCGCCCAAGACCCCTACCTCAGGCAGTTCGTGGAACGCTTCACCGCCCAAAACAAAGGCAAAGCATTCCTCACCGGACTGTCCGATCTCGGTCAAATGATCTTTGAAGATTACGAAAAAAATAGAATCAAACGCATCTAATCACCCATGAAACCAGAAACCACATTCAAGGAATTGAAAGCATCGGGCTATGCCCACAAAACCATAAACGAAGAAATTCAACACAACCTCATCACCAGAATTCAAGCCAAACAGCCCGTTTTTGAAGGACTCGTGGGCTATGAAGACACCGTGGTTCCTCAGTTGAAAAAAGCCATCTTGGCCGGACACCATATCAACTTGTTGGGATTGCGCGGACAAGCCAAAACCCGCATCGCGCGCAGCATGGTAGACCTGCTCGATGAGTATATGCCCGTTGTCAAAGGTTCTGAAATCAATGATAGTCCGTTCGAGCCCATCTCCAAATTCGCCAAAGACACCTTGGACGAACTGGGCGATAAAACCCCCATCGCTTGGGTGCACCGCTCAGCCCGATTTTTCGAGAAATTGGCCACGCCCGATGTGAATATTTCCGATTTGATTGGCGACATCGACCCCATCAAAGCCGCCACCCTGAAATTGCCTTATTCCGATGAGCGCGTGCTGCATTACGGCATGATTCCCCGCGCCAACCGCTGCATTTTTGTGCTGAACGAACTCCCCGATCTACAAGCCCGCATCCAAGTATCGCTCTTCAACATTTTGCAAGAGGGCGATATCCAAATTCGCGGATTTCAGCTGCGCATGCCCCTCGATATCCAATTCGTTTTCACCGCTAACCCCGAGGATTACACCAACCGCGGTAGCATCGTAACGCCATTGAAAGACCGTATTGGCTCACAAATTTTCACGCATTACCCCAAAAACATCGCCCTAGCCCGTGCCATCACCGAGCAAGAAGCCAAAATTTCTCAGGGCGATAAGGCCGCAATCCACATCCCTGAACTCGCCAAAAACCTGCTCGAGGAAGTGTCGTTCGTGGCCCGAGACAGCGAATATGTAGATGCCAAAAGTGGCGTGAGTGCCCGTTTATCAATCAGCGCCATGGAAAACCTGGTAGCCGCCGGTAAACTCCGCATGATAGAAACCCAAACCCAAAGCACCACCATCCGATTGGTTGATTTTATGTCGATTATCCCTTCCATCACCGGCAAAATTGAACTGGTATATGAAGGCGAACAAGAAGGTGCCGATGAGGTGGCAAAAATGTTGATCGATGCCGCGGTTTTAACGCAATTCAATCAATTATTCCCCCGCATTCCCAAGTTGGAAAAGGCCGGTACCAAAACCCCTTACAGCGATACGATTCACTGGTTTGAGAAGAACTACTTGGAATTGAACTATACCGATACAGACGAGATGTTTTTTACGAGTCTCAAATCCATCAAACCCCTCAACGAACTCATCGAAAAAAACGTTGCTCACCTTAGCGATTCAGACAAAGATTTCTGTCGGGAATTGGTATTGTGGGCCTTGGCAGTTAGCAACAAATTGGGCAAAACCGCTACCGATGCGATGTACAAGTTTGATGCTAGCTAAGGGTTGACTTTGGGTGGATGGCTGCCATCCACCCTTCCACCATTATTTGTCGCCGATTTTGCGGGTCCAGGACACAAAAGGAATTCCAAATACACCCTCAGACTCTGCGGTATTGTACGCACCCAAAATGGCCACGTCCACGGCACTTTTCCTACCAGAATAGAAACGCATTCCCGGTCCACCCACCAACATGTTTCCAGCATACCAAACTTCGCCCATGAAACTGGCAGTTGGACTGAATCGCTTGTTCCAACACAATGAAACCGCTGGCCTTGCATCATTTTCCCTGCCATTAGTCCACCAAGTTTTAGAAGACACACCCAAAACCCCGCCATTGATGGAAACATTGCTCTCCGCGTTTCCGAAAGTCAAACCAGCATATCCAATACCCAACCAAGTTCCGGGACTGATATAGGTAAGAGATCCAGCTTGAATACCAGAAGCAAAATAAATATTGTTTTTTCCATCAGCAGACTCCTTCAATGTGCTAGTATATTTTACATTAACCAAAAATGGAGACGCAATCACGGAGGTAGACGCGCCAACACTGATGTGATCCGACAAAGCATATTGCGCTTGATACGCCAAGAAATAAATTGCTTGAACATACCCCTCGCCTTTTTTCATCGGCAATCCAGATGGTGAATAATAGTACCTACTGGAATGGGGATTTGGAAAAACTCGCTTTCCGCCCACTGTGGGCAAGCTTGCCGCCAATTCAATGGATTTGATTTGAAATTTTGGAATCAATATCAAACCCTTATCCTGCGTCATAATGCCCATCTCCCTGCCGTCATCCGAAACCTTCTTCCCAGTAATTACAGAACCATCATTCAGTTCCACAACAAAATCGGGATTGGTCCTTGCGCTATCTATGATAGATGCGGGTTTACTAGCCGTGTCAATTTGTGCGTTGGTTGTTCCATGGACAAATCCGAACAACAAAAAACTAAGTATTAATTTCTTCATAGTTTCGTCTAACACCAAGTTTTTGAAAATCCCCCACGCACGATTTCGGATTTTCGCAAATAACTTGCGCACACAACTTAAAAGCATTTTCAGTCGTCTTATGCAGCCATGAGTAAAAAACGAAGCCATTTTCTCGCCACTTTATGGACACTCATCGTCCTTTTTCAAGCGTCTAATTTATCTGCATCCCACCTCATGGGTGCCGACATGAGCTATCGCAGTCTCGGCAATGGCAAATACAAAATCACAGCAAAAATTTATCGCGACTGTCAAGGTATTGCATTCACCAATCCCAGCTTCGGCGTATTTGCAGGCACCAACGGTAGCGATGGTTGTGGTAGGTACACACTCTCCATTTTCAGGACTGGCATCAAAGACATCTCCAACAAATGCTCAACCAGCACCACTGGCTGTTACCCCCAGAATACAGGCGGCACAGGCCAAGGCATCGAAGAACACACCTATGAAACCACCGTTGATTTCAGTCAACCACCCCTTTCCAACTACGTCAACAAGAGCTCTTGCTGTGAAGTCAGCTTTTATTTAGGACAGTGCTGTAGGAATGGGGCGATTACTACCGGACAAGCAGGCAATGATTTCTGGACCACCTGCATGATCAATAACTGCGCGATTTCAAACACGTTAAAGGCCACCAACTCATCACCCATCCTGCAGAACACCCCCATTGGCGTTTTGTGCTGTAATCAACCGTATTTCTTTAACAATGGTGCGATTGACAGCGCCGATAATGATTCCATTTCATATGCGTTGGTTCATGCCATCAGCGCCTTACCCAATGTTTCTGCTACGTATTCATCTCCATTTACCAAGCAATTCTTCATGACCCCCTATTGCTTGCCATCCACCAGTATTAATTGCACACCCAATCCCCTGGTAACACCGAGCCGCGGTCTATTCTTCGACACCACCAATGGCAACATCATCTTCACCCCCACCAAGTGCGATGAAGTAGGCGTAGTAGTCATTGAAATGACCGAACGTCGATTAGACAATGCTGGAAAAAAATGGTTGGTGGTTGGAAAAACACGACGCGATATGCAACTCATCGTTGACAATTCCTGCGGATACAATGCCGCCCCGGAAATCGTTGGCCCCTACAAATACTCCATTTGCGAGGGCGATACCTTGAAGTTTAACATCGCCACGAAAGACAAAACACTATCGCCCGACCAAAGTATTCCCGACACGCTTTCACTGGAATGCAACCAATGGTTACCGGGAGCTACATTTACCCTTGCCAACCAATCAGATTGGTCAGAAAACCGACTACCCCATGGCGAATTTGTATGGTGTCCGCCCGCCGGCAGTGCGTCTGACGTGGCATATCGATTCACGGCTAGGGTGAGCGACAACCACTGTCCGAGACCCGCCGTTGCAATTCGGGGATTTTCTATCACGGTGCATCCACGCGCTACGGATACCCGCCAATTCCGCGAAATCAATTGTGAGTTGCTAGAAATTTCAGCAGATTCAATCGCGGGCTCATCGCAAACCCCAGTGGTAAAGTGGAGCATTGAAACAGATACGGGGGTAGTTTTTTACAGCACGCAGGTCAAGGACACGTTCAGGTTTCAAGCGGGAAAAACGTACATCGTGAAGCACAGCATCAACAACAAACTCAATTGCGTTACTGGGTATAGCGATACGATTACGCCTGGCGAAAAGCCCTATTGCGATTTTGACTGGAAGCCCGACTACCAATTCGATTATTACGGGATATTGCTGCATCCTTTAGACCAAAACAAGAACCCTTGGGGTAAAAACGGCACGAAATACACGTGGAAAATCAAGGGGGTTGACACGGTGTACTCACAGGATTCATTGGCCAGTGTGAATTTGAATTTACCGGCTGACGGCACATACGAAGTAACCATGGAGGCCTCATTGGGCAACAGTGGATGTATCTGTTCCATCACAAAAAATATCAGGATGGATAGGGCAAGCACAACCGATTTCGACAACCAAATTCGGATTTTCCCCAATCCTGTAAACGAAACATTGGCAATTACGTCAGCAGCAGGGTTTGAGCGATTGTTTTATTCGATGCACGATGTTTCTGGTCGGGAAATAAGCGTAGGCACATTGAACGGATCCGGCTCCCATACCATTGATTTACCGAACATCCCCAACGGGGTTTACACGATACGATTTTCGACAACAGTCAATGGCGCAGCGCTTCTAAACCAACGGTTTTTGGTTTTGAAGGATTGATCTGACATGGTATTGTAGTGAAGGATTTTTAATTTGAATAACCTTCTGGAGTCCAATATTTTCAACTGGGTAGCAAGACTACCCGGTTGAAAATCCCGCAAATGAAAAATTGCAATTTTCCGTAAAAACAATAGACGCGATTTGCGATTTTCCGTAAGGGTAAACAATCATGCCACAATAGTTTTGTTTTATGAAAAAAATCCAGACCCTTTTTATCATGATAATTTGCTTCACTATTAGCGCCACCGCACAAACGCTGATCCGAAAGAACAAATATGAATTAACAACGAATTCAGATTCAACATCCAACTTACTGATTTCAAAAGGCAGAGTATTAAATTTTACTATGATCATTGACAACCAAGAAGCAATTAATGTAATTCCTATTTTTAGCACAAAGACTTTTGAATTGAAGAATATTCCAAAAGGAGATCATTCAATAACCTTTATAAGACCCAAATCTTGGCCATTAAAAGATTCGATGAATTACACATACCAATTCACGGCGGACGGCACCAATAATAGAATAAAAACAAGTTTTCCGAAAATGCGTTTTAACAACACGGTCCAATCAACAAGGGCTTTCATTTACTCGCTTGGAATTGCAACTGTTACAGCTATAATCATTATAGTGTCTGATTGGAATCAGGGTTGATATAGATTTAACAAGGTATCATTTCAACTATTCGGGAAATCCCCCGCTTTTAATTCAATAATCCCACAGGATTAAAACAAAAAAAGCCCCGCAATTCGCGGGGCTTTTTTGTTTGTTGTGGTATCGGGCGGAATCGAACCGTCGACACAAGGATTTTCAGTCCTTTGCTCTACCAACTGAGCTACGATACCAACATGTCAGACAGAATTTTCCGAAGAGTTTCCTGTTTAACGGGCTGCAAAAATAATCAAATTCCGCGATTCTACAAATAGAAATCGGAAAATTAATGTCCGCCCGATGCCTGTCCTACCTCTATCCCCGCTTTCTTGAAGTGTGCCGTCATGCTCACAGCGTAATACGCCAAGTACGCAAAACACGCCACACCCACCCAATAACTGTTCAAAATACCCAGCAAATCAGCCGATGCCAACCTGCCCTGCAATACACTCACAACACCACCACCCATGATCATCATGATCAAATAGTTTGATGCCTTCGACATCTTACTGCCCAATCCTGCAATCGCCAAGGTGAAAATACAAGGCCACAACGTAGAGCAAAACAACCCAACACTCACGAAAGCCATCGCCGCCAAAGACCCTCCGTTGAAAATCCCGACCATCAACGCAACCATCCCACAAATACTGTAAATCAACAACTGTCTGGCAGGATTACCCTTACTCAAATAATCCACCCCAATCAATACACCCACCATCAACACATAGCCGTAAAACTGCTCTACAGCGCCGAAATCCAACGATAAAGCACCTTCTTTGTATCGCACAGAATTCACCAACAAATACACAGCAAAGGCCACCAATGGCAACACAAAGCGCAACGCTTTCTTGGCACCCGCAGCCACATTGAATGAACCCGCCGAACTAGCCCATCGACCAATCATCAAACTGGCCCAAAACAAACTGATATATGGCGCTGCGTCCTGCGTGCTCACCTTCAAATTCGATTTCAAATACTCACTCAAATTGCCCGCCGTGCTAACCTCAACACCCACATACAAAAAGATGGCAATCATACCCATCCAAACCTGCTTGTACGACAATACCGATTTACCATCGTCGTCGCTGGCCTCAACCTGCTCACCCGCCTCAACCTGCACATCCAAGCGATAAAAAATGGCCGCAAACAGCACAAACAAGCATCCCAACACCATATAAGGAACCTTCACCGCACTCACATC
>JAHEMG010000064.1 GCA_024643755.1 Flavobacteriales bacterium
CGATGAGGTCTTTGTTGAAGGTATGGAGTTCTGTATGCACGGGCTGTCGGTTCGGCGGCGGCGTATTGATGACCGACAAATCCCTGGCCCCCATCAAGCTAAAGTGCAGGGTTCTTGGAATGGGCGTAGCGGTAAGGGTCAATGAATCCACATTAATCTTGAATTCTTTGAGTTTCTCTTTGGCTGCAACGCCAAATTTTTGCTCTTCATCGATGATCATCAGTCCGAGATCCTTGAACTCTATATCCTTTCCCAATATGCGATGCGTACCAATCAACACATCTACCTTTCCTGCCTTTACTTTATCGAGCGTGGCCTTTTGCTCCTTGGCCGATTTAAACCGGTTGATATAATCCACGGTGATGGGAAACCCAGCAAAACGCTTACTAAAAGAACGATAATGCTGTTGCGCAAGGATGGTCGTTGGCACCAACACGGCCACTTGTTTGCTATCACACACAGCTTTGAACGCAGCGCGCATGGCCACTTCCGTCTTACCAAAACCCACATCGCCACACACCAATCTATCCATGGGCTGGGGCGATTCCATATCGCGTTTGGTATCTTCTACCGCTTTGGCTTGGTCTGGGGTATCTTCGTAGAAGAAGCTTGCCTCCAACTCCATTTGCAGGTAATTGTCAGGGGCAAAGGCAAATCCTTGTTGGGCTTTTCGCTTGGCGTACAGGGCGATGAGCTCGCGGGCAATGTCTTTGACCTTTTTCTTTGTGGCCTTTTTTTGCTTGTCCCACTGCGGACTCCCCAACTTATGCATGCTTGGGGGTGTACCATCTTTTCCTGTGTATTTACTGATTTTGTGCAGACTATTGACCGACACATACAGCAAGTCGTTGTCTTTGTATACGATGCGCACCACCTCTTGGGTTACGCCATGCACATCCATTTTTTCTAGCCCGGCAAACCGACCAATACCATGATCGATGTGGGTCACGAAATCGCCGGGTTTGAGATTTTTCAATTCTCTCAGCGTGAGCGATGTTTGGGAAGAATATTTTTGTCGGCCCTTCGGGCGATAGAATTTATCAAACAGCTGGTGCTCTGTGGCGAAGGCGATTTTCACGTCTTGATCCACGAAGCCGGCCGAGAGTCCCTGATAGACGGGATCAAATTCCACTTGGGCCCGGGTATCGGTAAGAATGGTTGTTAGGCGCTCAATTTGTCGGCTATTCTCACTAAAAACCAGTGTTTTCACCCCTTCTTTTTGGTTCTGTTGCATCCATTCGATGAGCATCGGGAAATTGCGTTTGAACAGGGGTTGTGGTTGTTGTAAGAATTCAATGATATCTACTTTTCCGGTTGGGCGATTGCCACTCACATGCACTTGGGTGAAGGGCGATAGCACCGTTTCGAATCCTTTGGGGGTATTCCAAATTTGTTTGGGGTGTTTGGGAATGACTTCGCGGGCGAAATCCACGGCCTCTTGGTGAACTTGCAGCGCTTTTTCCCACGCTTTGGCAAGGTCTTCCACTTGGAAGGCCATGTCTTGGGCCACTACGATGGTTTTGGGATCGAAGTAATCGGTAATGGAGAAGGTGGTTTCTTGATTGCGTTGCTCTTGGATGTTTGGCAACAGGGAAAAGTGGGCGATTTCTTTTAGCGACAGCTGGTCATTGACATCGAAGGTTCGAATGCTTTCGATGATATCGCCATCCAGGTCTATGCGAAAGGGGTATTCATGGGCGAAGCTAAAAAGGTCTACGATACCGCCGCGCACGCTAAACTCACCGGGTTCGAAGACAAAATCGCGACGTTCGAAGCCGTTGGCTTGGAGGAATTCCATGAGGAAATCGGTATCGAGCGACTGTCCGCGAGCGATTTCGATGGACGATTTTTCGAGTTCGGCTTTATCTACGACAAACTCTGCCAGGGCTGAGGTGTAGGTAACGAAGATGCGTTTGTTGTTTTTGCGCAGGGCATTGAGTGTTTCGATGCGCTCTTGCACGCCCATGGCATTTTCGCGGGCGAGGTTATAGGGTTTGAGGAAGGAATCTGGGAGGAAGTAGATGGCCTCACCCACCAGAAGATTTTCGAGATCCGATTTAAAATACTGGGCTTCTTCTTTATTGGGGAGGATGGCCACAATGGGGCGGGATGTGGTTGCATAGAGCGAAGCGGCGGCGAGGGCGAAGCCCGAGCCCGCCAAACCTTGCAGGTGGATGGGTGCGGCCGCGTGCTCCGCCGCGGCCGCCAGTGCTTGCATGGGTTGGATTTGGGCAAAGGCACCCAAAATTTCTCTCGTATTCATCGTTGATTGCTCACTTCCCCGTAATAAATGAGGCCCGGCTTCGCCGGGCCCCAAAGATACAACCGCTTGGGTGTCGAAATTACCCTCAGCGACCTCATTTTGTATAACCTTTTAGGCCTTTCTGGCCATCGCACGCTCCGCCGCAGCCACAATAGCATCGGTGGTTAATCCGTACTTCTCCAACAATTGGTCTGGCGTTCCGCTCTCTCCAAAAGAATCATCCACCGCCACAAATTCCATAGGGGTTGGCAACTCGCGCGACAGTAACTGTGCAATGCTATCGCCCAATCCACCATTCATCTGATGCTCCTCAGCACTCACCACACAACCCGTCTTCTTCACAGATGCCAATATCGCATCGCGATCCAACGGCTTGATCGTGTGAAGGTTAATTACCTCCGCATCAATACCCTTCTCAGCCAACTTGTGTCCCGCCTCAATCGCCTTCCACACCATATGACCCGTAGCAAAAATTGTTACATCCTTGCCCTCGTTCAACATCAACGCCTTGCCAATTTCAAAAGGCATATCCTCAGGGATAAATACAGGCCATTTCGGACGGCCGAATCGCAAATAACAAGGACCATCATACTCAGCAATAGCGATTGTTGCTGCCTTGGTTTGGTTATAATCGCAAGGATTAATCACCACCATGCCTGGCAACATTTTCATCAATCCCAAATCCTCTAAGATCTGGTGGGTAGCCCCGTCCTCGCCCAACGTCAAACCCGCGTGTGAAGCACAAATCTTCACATTTTTGTGACTGTAAGCCACGCTCTGACGGATTTGATCATAAACACGACCGGTAGCAAAGTTGGCGAATGTTCCAGCAAAAGGAATCTTTCCACCGGTAGCCAAACCCGCAGATACACTGATCATGTTGGCTTCGGCAATCCCCGCTTGAATGAATCGCTCAGGAAACTCGTCCTTAAACGCATCCATCATCAAAGAGCCCGTGAGATCCGCACACAATGCCACAACGTCACTGTTGCGTTTTCCAGCCTCGTGCAAACCCGCGCCAAATCCGCTTCGGGTGTCTTTTTGTCCTAGTATTTCGTATGATTTCATTGATTTAAATCGATAATTGTGTTGCGGTGCCAGAATTGATCTTGAACACCTTATTCTTGCTATACAATGTGCGCGTTTCTCCCGCTGTTCGATATACCACCGTATATTCACCCGGTTGCATGTTGATCAACTGCTTAGGGATGCTGCCATTCAGATCCATCACCCATTCCAATTTGTTATCTACACGCTGAAACACCGCCCCTTTTACATCCTTACTCAAACCCAACTGTAAAGTACCCGGACTGGGTATTTCAATGGTAAACGTTTGGTTTTGCTTGATTTGTATGTTATTAAATTTCAATCGAGGTACCGTGAGTAATTCCAAATCGTATCCACCCACAATGTATTTCTCTGTGGTATTGAATTCTTGCGCATTGATGGTTTGCATGCTGTTACCCTTGCGAACAATCGCCTGCAATCTTGGGTATTTGGTAATACCTCCCATCTTCAACAACAAACTGCCTTGTGGCGTAATCAAAGGGATCACATTGTGTCGGCCCGGAACTATCTCCACCACCTCAGATTGCACCACCGGCTTGGTATGCGCCACCACGCGATATCTGCGCACTGGATCCAAATACAACGTATCGGGAACACCTTTGCCATTCATGGTATGGATCACGTTTTCAACCATCTGACCGTTGTCTGCATCGAAAATGGTCATAGGCACATCCGTTTCTCTCGGCATGCCTTGGTTGTCTAACAGGTTGATTTGCACCGTGGTATTGTTCAACGCCTGGTTGATAACAACCCCAATGATCTTTTGAAATTGATTGGGCGTTTCGGCATTGAAATATCGACCCGCGCAAGAATATGCATTTCTAAAGGCCTCACTATCCGTACCCAAACCAATCACAAATGGCCTCAAAACAATGCCCTTTTGTTGCAATGCCGTACTGATCGCGCAGGGATCTCCGCCACATTCTTCCACCCCATCGGTGATGATGATGATGATGTTTCTAGCGGTTGGGTCCTCGGGGAAATCCTTGGCGCAAGCCAAGAGCGACTGTGCGATAGAGGTATACCCCAGGGGTTTGATCAATTTCAAACGGGCCGCGAATTGCTTGTGGTTAAAGGGCGCAAAAGGCACCTCCAATTTGGTATCGTTACAATCCTTCTTCTCGTTGGGTTGGGTATGTCCAAAAACCCGCAATCCAACCTCTAGGTTTTCAACGGTTCTGAGCGTATCCACCATCTTATTCATGAGGGTTACCGCAACCGCCCATCGATTAGAATTGCCCATTTCCGTCAACATGCTACCACTTCCATCCAGCAAAAACAGCATTCTTGTCTTTTGACCAGGATATCCATTTTTCACCTGCGCAGTGGCAGATAGTGCAAGGAGCATACTGGCAATCAGGAGTATTTTCTTCATAACAAGGGTGTTTGAGCTAGCGTAGCAGCAACAATTGAGCCTTTTTTAGTAGTCTTTGTGATCAGTCTCTGGCAACTGCGCCAATGCTTTGGCCAATTGCTCATCGTTGGGTGCCTTACCGTGCCAAGCATGGGTACCCATCATAAAGTCAACACCCTGTCCCATTTCAGTTTTCATGATGATCACAATGGGCTTGCCTGCGCCGAGTTTGGCTTGGGCTTGGGGGACAACCGACATGATTTCATCCCAATTATTTCCGTCCATTTCCAACACTTCCCAACCGAAAGCCAAGAACTTCGACGTCCACTCCGTCAACCCCATCACATCGCCTGTAGAACCATCAATTTGCTTTTGGTTGAAGTCAACAGCCACAATCATATTGTCTAATTTGCGATGCGCAGCAAACATAACAGCTTCCCAAATTTGTCCTTCCTGCAACTCGCCATCGCCCGTAACCACCCATACTGTGTGTGGATCCTTGTCGATCTTCTTTTGCAACGCCAATCCCGCAGCAACACTCAAACCCTGTCCCAAAGAACCCGTAGCCACGCGAATACCGGGAAGGTGTTCATGGGTTGCGGGGTGACCTTGTAATCGCGTATTCAATTTACGGAAGGTTGCCAACTCAGGTACAGGAAAATAACCACTGCGGGCCAAGGTGCTATAGTAAACTGGCGAAATGTGTCCGTTACTCAAGAAAAACACATCCTCCCCATTTCCGCTCATGGAAAAAGGTTGCGCTTTGTGTTTCATAAAATGAAAATGCAACGCGGTAAAGTAATCTACGCATCCCAAAGAGCCACCGGGGTGACCGCTTGATACGGCGTGAACCATCCTTAATACATCTCGGCGAATCTGGGTTGCCATGGTTGACATGGCAGAAGCTGTGCTCTGGGTTTCCATAAAGGTTCAAAATTCATACAAATCGGGCGATGTGTATACACAAGTTTTCAAGAGATTTGGGCTGTAGTGAAGAATCCGTTCAAACACTAAAAATAGCCGTCGATTTTTGTGATAAACCCCTGTAAAATTGGTATATTTGCGGGTTGTTATGCTGTCCAAACTCAAAATCACCCTTGGCATTTTCCTCCTACTCGCAGTTGCGGGTTGCGGAGATTATGGCAAAATCTACAAGAGCAAAGACAGTCAAGCCAAATACAAATTGGCCATCGAACTCTACAACAAGAAGGACTATTCGCGTGCAGTACCCTTGTTTGAACAGCTGAGAGATTCGTATAAAAACAACCTCGACAGTCTCGAAGACGTATACATACGCACGGCGTATGCCTACTTCTACATGAAGGATTATGAGTATGCGAGCATGTTTTTCAAAGACTTCACCGACAATTTCTCCAGAAGCTCAAGAATGATTGAATGCGCCTACATGGCCCTTTATTGCGATGTTTTGTTCGTGGGCGACCCAGAACTCGACCAAAGCAAAACAGGCGATGTCATCGAAGCGTTGCAAACGTTCATCAACTACTACCCCGATTCAGAATACGTTGGTAAGTGCAACGAACACATTGATGAATTGCGGGCGAAACGACATACCAAGGCCTACAATCAAGTGCTGCAATACTTCCAAATGGAAGAATATAAAGCAGCTAGCGCCGCCGCGGTGATAGCCATCAAATCCTATCCCGACATCCCACAAAAAGAAAATTTGGAATTCATCGCATACAAGGCACAATTTTTGTACGCAATGAACAGCGTTGAATCTAAGCGCGTAGAGCGATTAGAGAAGGCTCAATCCCTGGTCGATGATTACTTTTACGTCAATCAAATGCAAGGAGAACATGCCAAAGACGCGAAGGAAACCAAAGATAAAATTCAAAAAGAAATAACAAAACTCAAATCCATCCTATGAGCAACGCGATATCCCGCAACGCAGAAACACGTGATCTGCGCAATCTTGAAAACGAAACGGCCAATGTGTACCTCAGTGCCATCATCATCTCTAAACGCGCCAACCAAATCGCTGAAAAGCAAAAAGAAGAGTTGCGCAACCGTTTGGAACCGTTCTTGAACGATTCAGACAATTTGGAAGAAATCCAAGAGAACAGAGAGCAAATCGAAATCTCTATGATGTACGAGCGTATGCCTAAGCCCACCCTGTTGGCAACACAGGAATTTAGCGAAGAAAAAACCTACTGGAGAATCCCCGATGCTCCGGAAAAGCCCCTTTAAGCATAAAAAAATACTGATCGGGATAACCGGTGGCATCGCCGCCTATAAAATCCCTCAGTTGGTGCGCATCCTCAAAAAAGAAGGCGCAGAGGTACAAGTTGTGCTTTCTGAGGCTGCAAAAAATTTCGTTACACCACAAACCCTTTCGGTCCTTTCCGAAAACCCAGCCCTTTCCGA
>JAHEMG010000067.1 GCA_024643755.1 Flavobacteriales bacterium
TGGTTTGCCAAATTATCCAAGATGTTGGGACAATAAAAAACACCGCCATCATTACCAATTAAACAACTGTTAGAACCTGGAATAAAGACAATGTTGTGTTGGTCGGCATGGACATAAGAGCATGACAGACTCGCTAATCCAGAGTTGTCGCTCCATTTACCCACTTGAGAAAAAGATGTACCGCTATTTACCGACAAGAAGACATCAATGGCACCAAACAACACGTCTGAAGAATCTTTGGGAGATACCGCCAAAATCAAATCGTACCAGGCCTGTCCACGCGAAGGATCCGTTGCGGGAATGCCAACATCAGCGTCTTTGGGCTTTCTCATTGCCGTCCAATCTACACCTTTGTTCAACGATTTCAGCAGCGTATCCACCTTGCCATTCGATTCAAATACGGCATAGATGGTTAAAGCACTATTTGGCGCACAAGCAATTTCTACCCTTCCAGCTTTGTCTGCATGGCTGTAGGCTGTTGTGAAATTAACTCCATCATCTGTATAGATGACCCTTCCGCCGCCCTTGTCGGTGGCTGTTTGCGCATAGTTTCTCCGTGTGCCAATCCACAAGCGATTATCTGCACCAATTTCTAGGTCGGCAGGAATCATCGACAATGTATAACTTGGAATTTTGGGCATGACATTGGTAAATGAAACCCCACCGTTCGTGCTTTTCATCAAACCGCCCGTTGTTGTTCCATGCCAAGCGCCATTCACAAATTGCATATCCGTTGCACAATAGATTACACTTTTTCCCGATTCTGATCTCACAACCAGGTCATTGACGAAATAATATGTTTTTGTGGCAGCCAATTGTGTGAATGTTTTTCCAGAATCGATGCTTTTAAACACACCAAAACCACGACTGCTCGAGGGGGTAGACCCCCATCCCTCTCCTGTGCCAACATACATGGTACCTGGCGCATTAGGGTCAAAAGCGATACAGGTTACGGTTAGGTTACTCCACAACCCTGATACAAACTTCCAAGTGCTGCTGGCGCTGGTTATATCGTCATTATACCATAAACCACCGGTAACAGCTCCCGCCCACACCTTTTTCCCTGAACTAACGGTGGGGTCAATGGCCAAAGCGCGGGTTCTTCCAGCCAAATTATTCGGGCCTCTTGATGTCCAAGTGGTTTTTGTAGTTCCTGGCATCGCCCTGCGATTAAGCGTTGATTGATTTTGTCTTTGAACTTCTTCGAAAAGTAACTCGGGGGTTGGTCTTCCCAATGCCGGATTCATCGTAGCAATCCATTCTTGTTGCCAAAATTGATCTGGGGTATGCGGCATTCGACGCAAATCTGCGGGATTAACCTCAGATGGATATGTATGCAGCGGTGCCTTGGTGGTATTCGAACGAATATTCACTGCTGAAGACTGTTTCTCCAGCTTCGCTAACCGTTTTTCGGTTTTTTTAACAAGGCGATGGTAAGGCGGCTGTCCGTTTTGTGCAGACAATGAAAGAGCAAAACAGCAAAGGATTACGACAATGAAACTTCTGGCCATAGGAGACCAAAGTTCATCATTCTACCCAAGATTTCCAATAGCTTGGGTCTTCCATTTCCATTGCATCAGTGGTGATCATCAATGGATAGAAAGGGTCGATCATTACAGCCAATTCCTTTGTTTCGGCTTTGCCCAAGCTTTTCTCAACAGTTCCAGGATGGGGTCCGTGTGGAATCCCCTTGGGGTGAAGACTGATCATACCGCGTTCTACGTGCTTGCGGCTCATAAAGTCGCCATCTACATAGTACAAGATCTCGTCTGAGTCGATGTTTGAGTGGTTGTAGGGTGCTGGAACGCTCAGTGGGTGGTAATCATACATTCTGGGAACGAAGCTACATATTACAAAATTCCTTGCCTCAAATGTTTGGTGAATTGGCGGTGGCATATGCAATCTGCCAGTGATTGGCTCAAAATTGTGTATGCTGAAACCATAGGGATATAAATATCCATCCCATCCTACGGCATCAAATGGGTGCGTTGCATAGGTGTAAGGATAGATCATCCCTTGCTTTTTGATCAATACCTTGAATTCACCAATTTCGTCATGGGTTTCAAGGTTTTCAGGCAATTTGATATCCCTTTCACAATAAGGCGAATGCTCCATCAATTGTCCAACCGCATTTTGATACCGTTTAGGCGGATATATTGGAGTAGGACTCTCTACGAAGAATATGCGGTTGTTTTCATCGTTGAAATGCAATTGATAAATTGTGCCTCTTGGAATGACCAAATAATCACCATATTCGAACGGTATATTTCCGTAGATGGTTTTTAAAATCCCTGTTCCTTCGTGAATGAACAACACCTCGTCGGCATCTGAATTCTTGAAAAAATAATCAGAAAAACCAGAAGTAGGCGCCGCTGAACCCATCTGCACATCGCTGTTCATCAATAAGGTTTTGCGGCTCTTGAGGTAGTCAGACTCCGGCTTGGTTTTGAATGTTAAAAAACTGCGGTGCTGCATGTTCTTTTCCATTGCCACCTTGGGTTCAACACTCCAGGGTTCACCAATGGCTTTAACCAAAGTTGGCGGATGACAATGATATATCAGAGAATAAAGACTACTAAAACCTTCAGTGCTCACCAACTCTTCGCTATACAAGGTGCCATCAGGTTTTCTAAATTGTGTGTGACGCTTTGCAGGAATCGATCCGGATTTATGGTAAAAAGGCATGGTTGTTCACTTGTTAAGTTGCGAAACTAATTGATTTTTCTGTGAAGATAAAATGACAAGTGTCATAAACTTGTAAAGGCAAATTGTTACGCTTACATTTGAGTCATGGGGCGTTTCAATATCCTTTTTCGTTTCGTATTCTTTGCGATGCTCCTGGCGTTCCAAGTTGCTTGCACCCAAAGCGAATCCATTGTTGTTCCCGACAATAAAATACCTGACTATAAAGGTGTTTCTACCTTACGGGTAGAGAATTACGTGCAACGACTTTTTATCGATTTATTGGGCAGAGAGGCTACAGATATTGAAAGGATTTCATTCACAAACCAATTGAAATCGGCTGAACTTCATGATAGCTGTCGACTTCGTTTGGCGCGTGTCTTGATGTTTGATACCACCTATCATCAGGGTGATTCTTCCTACCGCCATGCCTTTTCCCAAAGGGTTTACGATATATCGAAGGCTCGATTTCTTGAAGGAGCATCCGATCCCAGCATTGCTCAATTTATCGGCAATTTGAATTTTGCGATTTTGGTGTCGCGATTGAATGGCGATTCGGTAGGCGTTTATCGGTGTTTGGATGCGCGCAAAAAGTATTTTGATATATTGAACAGTCGCTTCGAATTCAGAAAGCAACTCAGTGATTATCGCAAGATGTGTGCAGTGATGATGAATAACACGATTTATGACGACATCAACATGAACAGTTTCAATTTTGTAAACGCTGTTTTTGATAACTGCTTATTAAGAAAACCCACCAAGGATGAATTTTCCCGGTCCTATGCAATCATCGAGAAAAATACGCCCTCTCAAATCTTCAATCAGGTGGCTGGAAATAAAGCGGAATTTTGTGATGCGGTTACAAAATCGGATGCTTTTCATGAAGCCCAAATTCGCTGGTTTTATTTTGTCTTGATCCAACGCGATGCCTCTACCGCAGAGGTAAGTGCCCTATTCCATCCATTTTTTCAAAATCATACGATAGAAACCATTATTGAAAATGTTGTAATTACCGATGAATATGCACAGTTCTAAGTTGAATTATTATTTGTTTGCTGTTGTCGCTTTACTGTTGGCCTCATGCACCAAGGAACGATTGATAGGTTATGACGTTGAGCAGGCCAATGTGATTGAAGATAAAAGCCGTAAATCCAAACAGAAAAACGACGCAGAGTTCATATCCATCTTATACACCAATTTGTATCAAACAGCCATCTCCCCCAATCAATTGTACAAAACCCAAAATGTTGTCTACTCTATTGGTGATCAAGATGTTGCCAATGAGATGTTGTTGAGCAATTACTTCAACACGAGTGGAATTACGATTCCCAAGGATGTCGATATGCGGACAAATATCGAAGACTTTATCATTGCTACTTTCAAGCGATTTTATTTGAGATACCCAAGTGAAGGTGAAAAGGCCTTTTTCAAGCAATATATTTCTAATAATTCTTCGGTTACCGTAGAGATGGTTTACACAGCCTTCGCTTGTAGTGAGGAGTATCAATATTATTAAAACAGAGGAGTCATGAATAGAAAGAATTTTATTACAAAATCAGGTTTGGCCTTGGGAGGTGGTTTGTTGGCCCCTTACATCCTGCCTTCTGGACGCCTTTTTGCAAAGACCGGTACCGTTAAAGCGGATCATGTTGTGTTGGTAATGTTTGCCGGCGGGGTGCGACAGCAAGAGAGTGTTTTAGGGAGGTATTTGGAGGATAGTCAGGGTGTTTCTGGAGCAGCAGGAAATATTATGTCGAACCTCTTTGAGGGCAATGCACCCGTGAAAAAAATCGCCTATGGAACTAGTGTGGCCGGTAAGCCAAATGGGTCTGAACCAATTCCCAAGCTATTGACTCAATCTTTGGAAAAGTCAGGATTGTTATTTCCGGAAATGCGGGCTCAAAGTGCGGGACACTACGTGGGTCTAAATACGCTATTGACAGGCAATCCAGGCACCAATCAAGGGCTGAAAGTACGTCCTACCTACCCCACCATTTTTGAATATTTGCGTAAGCATGCGGGCTTCAAAGCCACCGACACCTGGTTTATTGGAAATGGTATTGGCAACTCTACGCCCTTGTTGAACTCGAGCAATCACAAGGATTATGGGCTGAGTTATGGTGGCAATATGTTTGCTGCCCCTGTGACCTTTTCATCTTATGGCAAAGAGATTTTGGGCAATGCTAAAACCTACACAAAAACGGATTTGGAACCCATGTATTTCATGAAGAACTTTTTGGATCAGAGCTTCGCTTTGTCCAAAGATCAAATGACCAGTATTAGCAATACGGATGAGGAGAAAACCCAAATCAAAGATTTTATCAAAAGCGTTTTTGCCAAGCAGCAAGCCGGTCAATTGCCCATGCCACCAGTAACTGACAATGGCGATGCGATTAATGTGATGTACGCCGCGGAGGTGTTGCGTGAATTCAAACCTAAAATGTTGGCGGTAAACATCTCTGGCGTAGATTCCTGCCATTCCAATTTTACAGGATATTTACAGAGTTTACACCGGGCCGACCATATCACCGGGTGGCTGTGGCAATATATCCAAAACAATATTCCAGCGATGTCCGGCAATACCATTTTTATTGTCGCACCAGAATGCGGAAGAAACCTAACCCCCAACCCCATTTTAGATCAAAATGACTGGGTTGCTTACGATCATAGCGATGCCAATGCATTGCGTGTTTGGGGTTTGATGGCAGGCAAAGGCGTTCCCAATATCCGCATCGGTGGTGAAGCGCAACCTGTTGGTAGGCTGACGGATATCGTTCCTACGATCGCTGATATATTTGGTGTTTTGGATGATGTAAACAATAGTGGACTCATAGATCCTATGGCTAGAAGTCTCTATCAAAGGATTTAATTGTATTTTGGCGATGAAATTATTTTTTAATAGGACATTGGGCGTATGTATTGTGGTTACAATGTTGGTTTTTACCGCTTGTGAGTCGGACGGACCAGCAATAACCAATCCCTATCCAAAGGACAAAGATTCAATCGCCAAGGCAAATGACACATGGGATTATCGCACGATTCAAGGATTGCATGCGGGGTTGTTCAAACCTACGTGTGCCAATAGTGGATGTCATGATGGGAATTTCGAGCCGGATTTTAGGACGGTTGAAAGCAGCTATTATTCTTTGGTGAATCAACCCATCATAAAGCAAGATGTTGGTGGTAAGTATTCCTATCGTGTTGTCCCCTTCTTAGCAGATAAAAGCATGTTGCTGCACAGGATGTTGGTGGATTTGAATGGGAACTCGGGCATAATGCCTTTGTCATTGGAGGCAAATAGCAATTATCCAGCAGAAAAAGATTCCTGGAGCGTGAGAATTAACGACTGGATCAATGCGGGTGCCAAAGATTGGTTGGGTAAAAGTCCGGAAACCACAGATTTTCCTCCACAGGTTTTGGGTGTTCAATTCTTGGTGGGTGGGGTTTCATTGTCCCGAACAGGGATATACGAGGCGGCGCAAATCAATGTAGGTCAGTCACCCGAAATTTGGATCTCTTTGGCCGATGACAAAACGCCAATATCAAACCTAAAAAATGCCACCATTAATTGGTCCACTGATCCCAGTAAATTCGATGTCGCCAACGAGGTTTCACTGAAAGCAGGTCCTCAAAAAACAATGCTTGGATTGTTTAACAACACATGTGATTATTATTGGAATATTCCTTTTGATGGTGGTCAATACAAAGCCAATGACGTTGTGTGGTTCAGGATTACGGTGAGTGATTCGAAAAATATCAATTTTCAGATTCCCAATAATAACAGTATGTTCATGCTGAAAACATACTTCGCGTTACAATTTAATTAACACAATATAAAATGTTGAAATTGAACATATTGGCATTTATTTTATTGTTTGTTTCTTGCAAATGTGACGACCAATATACAGGCGAGCCAATACCCAGTATATCAGCGGTTACGTTGAATCAAACTGCGTACAAGCAATTTTCTGATACAGTAGTCATCACCTTGAAATACAAAGATGGTGACGGAGACTTGGGGTTTGAAAGTGCGGATTCATTGTCGGTGGAAGTAAAAGATATGCGTTTCGAAAAACCCGACTATTATCATCTAAGGCCCCTCGCTCCTTTAGACAAGAAAATCGCAATCACTGGAGAGATTAGAATTGCATTGAAAAACGTGTTTTTATTGGGTAGCAGCAGCCAAGAGAACACGCAATTCAGTATTAGAATTAAAGATAGAGCGCAGCATTGGAGCAATAGGTTAACCACAAAATCGATCACCATTAACAAATAAATGATATCGCCACGTTTGATCATTGCTTGGATTTGTTTGTTGCTTTTTGTGAGCAC
>JAHEMG010000071.1:0-5518 GCA_024643755.1 Flavobacteriales bacterium
TGCGCTACAACTCAGTACACAATACCAACGACCAGGTGTTGAACGGTACTTCTGCACCAAACCCACGCTCTTCTTCAAATCGTTGGTCGAACAACTCAATGAGTTTCGCCAACTCTAACTACACCTTCGACAACAAAGTATGGTCTGTTGCCGCTGAATTGAAAAGCAACTTGAGCAGCAAAATCAGCAACCAGTTCTTGGCTACCTACACCAGCATCACCGATGCCCGTGGTACCAACAGCTCTCCTTTCCCATTCGTCGACATCAAAAAAGGTGGCGATAACTACATCAGTTTCGGTTATGAGTTGTTCAGCTACAACAACAAAGTAAACAACAATACTTTGTCGTTCATCGACAACATCACTTACAACATGAAAAAGCACACCATCACTGCAGGTATTGCTTATGATCAAATGTATGTTGGTAACGCTTTCCAACGCTATGGCACGAGCTACTACCGCTACGATTCATTGAGTCAGTTCTTGAACGGCATGGCTCCTTCTGCTTTCGCTTTGACCTATGGTTACGGTGGCGATGCTACACCAGTGGGTGCAGAATTGTCGTTCGGTCAATTGGCCGGCTACGTACAAGATGAGTTCCGTGCCAGCAAGAAATTGAAAATCACCGCAGGTTTGCGTGTGGATATGCCCATTTACTTGTCTGAATCAAAGGCCAACGCTGGTTTCATTAAGTACGACACTGCCATGTTGTTCAAGGATCCTTCAGGAAACAAAATCAAATACAACCCAAACAGCTGGCCAACAGGTTCTCCATTGGTATCGCCCCGTATCGGATTCAACTACGATGTTAAGGGCGACAAAGATTTGATTATCCGTGGTGGAACAGGTGTATTCACCGGACGTTTACCTTTCGTTTGGTTCACCAACCAACCTTCAAACGCCTATGGTGTACAAGCTACTGTAGAAGTAACAAAAGCTGCTGATTTGGCCGGGTACATCTTCAACGCGGATCCTACGGCCTACTTGAACAAGTTCCCAACTACCCCTGGCACATTGCCTTCAGGTGCTTCTTTTGCCAAGGTTGATAACAACTTCAAGTTCCCACAAGTTTGGAGAACCAGCATCGGTATCGACAAGAAATTGCCTTTCGATTTGGACTTCTCTGCTGATATCATCTACACCAAGGAATTGAACGGCGTATATCAGTACAACGCCAACTATGCGATGGCCGATACTACTTTCTTCACCGGCACAGAATGGGAGCGCGCAGCATACAAAAAAGCCGCAAGTCGTTCTAACGTGAGCACCGTTCGCGAAGCAATGGTATTGAGCAACACCAATTTGGGTAGTGGCTTGAGCGCAGCATTTACTTTGAGTCGCAACTTCAAAAAAGGATTTGCAGGTTCTATCAGCTACGCCTTCAACAACACCAAAGACATCACCTCTAACCCAGGTTCTCAAGCGGCTTCTGCTTGGAGCAACAACCGCACGGTGGGTGGTAACAACGCACAAGAATTGGCCATTTCTGAATACTCTACACCCAACCGCGTAATTGCCAACATTTCTAAGAAATTCGAATATGGCAATCGCTTTGGAACCACTGTAAGCTTGGTTTACGACGGTTACAACCCAGGTCGCTACAGCTACGTTTACTCTACCGATATCAATAACGATGGTTTAACTGGTAACGATTTGTTGTTTGTTCATGCTTCTTCTGACATCAAATTCTCTGACTTGGTCATTGGTACAAAAACCATCACCGCTGCTGATCAAGCTGCTGCTTGGGATGCCTACGTTGCACAAGACAAGTATTTGAGCGCCCACAAAGGTGAGTTCGTTGAGCGCAACGGTGGGTTGTTGCCTTGGTTGCACCGCTTCGATTTGCGTTTGTTGCAAGACGTAGCCCAGAACATCGGCAAGAACAAGCACACTTTGCAAATCAGTGCTGATATCTTGAACATTGGTAACATGATCAACCCAGCATGGGGTATCCGTAAGCAAATGACTGTTAGTAATGGTGGTGTATTGAAATACAATACGGCTACCGGCACTTACAATTTCAATGCGGTAAACGGCGTATTGCCAGTTGAAAGTTTCCGTCCTATCGTTAGCACCTCAACCACTTGGGGCATGCAGTTGGGATTGCGTTATTCTTTCTAAGTTTAATATAAACTATAAAAAAGGGCGGCCAATGGCCGCCCTTTTTTTATCTCTACATCACTCAAAACCATAGCACGATGAATCAGCCGCCATAGTGACAGTGAAATTCTAATACAAAACCAACGCGGTAATTATTGATAATACAGTTCCCGGATCAGCCCATCTGCCAACCCAATACGAGGAACTTCAATGCGATCTACGTTCGACCACTTTAATATCGAGGTATAAATCTGCAGCGCCGGAACAATTACCTCCGCACGCTCCTGGCGCAGGTTATATCGGTGCATACGCTCCGTCACCGACAACCCCGATAATTCTTTCAGAAACAATTCCAAATCTACCCGTGTCAAACCGCCATTGCTTTTCGACTTACTAATGGAAAATAGCTTATTGATATTGCCCCCACTGCCTATCACCACCAGCGACTTCAACCCCTTCACACTGCGTTTTACCGCCGCTTTCATTTCATCCCACACCGGCTGATCCACACTGCCATGCATCATTCTGATCGTCCCCACGTTGAATGAATCCTGCAAAATCCGCTGTCCCTCTGCATACAACGTAAGCTCGGTACTACCACCCCCTACGTCAATATACAAACGGGTAGCCGCTTCCAAATCCGCCTCCTTCATGTGGGTGTCGTAAATAATCGCCGCCTCTTCCTTTCCCGTAATAATGTCTATTTCAATGCCCGATTGCGCTGCAATTTGCTGTACGATTTCAGGACCGTTTTTGGCATCTCGCATGGCCGAGGTTGCACATGCCCTAAATCGCTCTACCCCATACACTTCCATGATGAGCTTGAACGATTGCATGCATTTCTTAAGGGCTTCCGCCTTTTCCGAACCGATACTGCCATACTGAAAAACATCCACCCCCAAACGCAATGGAATGCGGACCAAACTCAACTTCGTAAAATCAACTTCACTTTCATATGGAACTGCCTCTGAGACCAATAATCTCACCGCGTTCGATCCAATATCAATGGCTGCCAGGTTCAATGCCGTACTGTTTCTCTTTTAAATATTGATAAATGGCTACCTGCGAGCGAATCACAGGTTCTGCTTCCGCCACAGTCACGTAATCATTGATCAGTGTCGCATCCAAAATTCGGGCTTTTTCATTCTCTGCAAGTTGGATGTTCATAATATGTGACAATTCTTCCTTGATGCTTTGATCGTGGATCGGACAAGCCACTTCAACCCGGTGATCCAAGTTTCTGACCATCCAATCCGCCGATGAAATAAATACCTGCTGCGCATCGCCCACCCCAAAAATAAATACACGGGCATGTTCCAAATATTGATCAACAATAGAAAGCGCTTTGGGCTTCTTCTTGAAAACCTTTTGGTCCATCACCCCACAAAAAATCCCGCGAATCACAAACGACAAATCCACACCCTGTCGGGCCGCCTGATACAATTCATCGATCAAAATCTCATCCGACAAACTATTGAGCTTTACCGTCACAGAAGCCGGCTTTTTCTTCTTAGCCAATGCCGTTTGCTTGGCAATCAAGGCCATGAAATATTTGCGCATATTCACCGGCGCAGGCACCAACACCTTGCATGACTTCAATGTCAACAAATTCGGGATCGGGCGCTCTAAACAATCAAATACCCGATTGATATCGGCCATAATCTGTCGGTTAGACGTCAACAAGCAATGATCCGCATACACCTTAGCCGTACTCTCATTCATATTTCCAGTACTCACAAACCCAAACTGGGTGGTGCGATTGAATTCCCTGCGTTTGATCACACAAATTTTGGCGTGAATCTTCATCTCTGGCACCCCAATGTACACCTTCACGCCCTCGTCTTCCAGCCTGCGCTTCCACATCAAATTGGCCTCCTCATCGAACCGCGCTTTTAACTCTATCACTACCGACACTTGCTTGCCATTCCTGACCGCATTAATCAACGCGTTTACAATCCTAGAATCCTTGGCAAGGCGATACAAAGTAACCCGAATACTCACTACCGCTGGGTCGATCGCCGCCTCCCGAAACAAATCAATCACACTATCAAATGAATGATAAGGAAAATGCAACATCACATCGCGCTTCGCCAGCACATCCATAATCCTACAAGGCTGAACCAATAGGGGATGCACAAAGGGTTTCGGACGTGGAACGATATCGTGAAACACCTCCTTTGGAAAATCCATAAAATCCTTGAAGTTGTGAATCCTCCCCCCAGGCACCATATGATCCTTTTTATTCAAGCCCAACCTGCGCATCAAGAAATCCAACAAATTGGGATCAATCTGCTTATCGTATACGAATCGCGTGGCCTTGCCCTTCTTGCGGTTTTTCAGCCCCTTCTCCAAATCATCAATCAAATTCGTATGGAAATCACTATCCAAATCCAGCTCCGCATCGCGGGTTACCTTGATCAAATGTCCCATGAACTTATCAAACCCAAACGGCGCAAACAAATACGGCAAATTGTACCGCACAATATCCTCCAACAAAATCAAATCGTGCGTTCCCTTGGCAGAAGGCAACACCACCACCCGAGGCAAATCGCCCACCGGTATCTCAATCAATGCATAGCGATGCATCATGGCACTTTGAGAATGACCCAAAACACAAGCCAAATACACAGACCGATCACGCAACAAGGGCATCGCCGGAATCGACTCAATCATCAAAGGAACAATCCGCGTATGCAATCGATCCTCAAAATATGCCTCCACAAATTCCCGTTGGGCCTTGTTCAACTGCTTATCGGTTTTGAAAAATACATTGCGCGACTCCATCTCCGCCACCAACTCTCGATAAATGCGCTCGAATTGCGACTGCTGGGCCAACACAATCGACATGATTTGTGACAGAATCTTATCCGGATTTTGCTCCAAATGCATCTTGGCCTTGCTGGGCGATACCTTCACCATGCGGTTTAGCGTGGCCACCCGCACCCGAAAAAACTCATCCAAATTATTGGAAAAAATACCCAAAAACCGCAATCGATCATGCAGGTGATTCTGCTCATCCTCCGCCTCTTGCAATACCCTACCGTTGAACGACAACCAACTTATATCCCTGTTAATCAATGACTTCTTCACAAAAACGATGAATTTATTCTATCTAACAAATATGAAGTCACTAAGCCACAACTGACATTACCCTTTGAATAACACTTTGTTCCCAAAACATTAAGCAAATTCCTAACAAACCCGTAACAACAGCAACCATTTCTTAACAACGATACAACACAATCACCTCAATACGACATCATTCTCCCAACATACCAACAGGTATTTCGCAGGTAGATGACAATAGCCAAACGAAAACTACAAGTCTGCGTGCTTAGCGATTTGCACCTGGGAACCTTTGGATGCCATGCGCAGGAAATCTGCGACTACCTAAAATCAATCGACCCAGAAATCTTGGT
>JAHEMG010000071.1:5618-6865 GCA_024643755.1 Flavobacteriales bacterium
CGCATCGTTAAAACCGAAAAAGGCGAAGTCCTTTACCTCAATTCCGGGGATTGGATTGAAAACCTCACCGCCCTTGAATACAGCAACCAAGATTGGAATATATACCAACACCCCATCACCCACCTACAAAAACCGATGGCCGCAGCCGACATGGAAGAACTCAACCTATTGAAGAAACCTGTTCTGCCTGATGTCATTGGCCACCATATCGCCGCAATCGTAGGCAACCCCACCAACATCTCCCTGTCATGAAAATCCTTTATGCCGTTCAAGCAACAGGAAACGGACATATTAGTCGCGCCGCAGAAATCATCCCCCTATTGCAAACGTTCGGACAAGTAGATGTTATGCTCAGCGGAAACAATGCACACCTCCCCGTAAAACTTCCCGTAAAATATCGCAGCAAGGGAATCAGTTTGTTCTATCGCCACGGCGGTGGACTGAACTACAAAAAAATGATTCAACAATTCAACCCCCTGCAGCTTTGGAAAGACATCAAAAATTTGCCTGTTGAACAATACGATCTGGTGATCAACGATTTCGATTTCATCACAGCAATGGCCTGCAAACTGAAAAGGGTCTTTAGCGTGCAAATCGGACATCAAGCGAGTTTTCAATATGCGGCATCGCCCCGACCAACAGTCAAAAACCGTATTGGCGAACTCATCCTCAAACAATTTGCGCCCGCTTCCCATTACATCGGGCTGCATTTTCAGTCTTATCACCCCAATATTTTACCGCCCATCATAGGCGAAAGCATCAGAAGCGCAATCCCAACCAACCAAGGACACATTACCGTATACTTGGCTCAGTATTCGCTCGATGAATTATTGCGTCAGTTTAAAAGTCTCACCCACCTGCGCTTTCATATTTTCAGCGCCGAAGTCTCTAAGCAGCACCAACAGCATAACTGCACCCTTTTCCCCTTGGGCAAAGAGACCTTTTCGCATTCCATGATTCATGCCCAAGGCATCATTACCGGTGGTGGCTTTGAAACCCCGGCAGAAGCCCTGTTCTTAGGCAAAAAAATCATGAGCATTCCCATCAAAGGACAATATGAACAATTTTGCAATGCGGAAGCACTGAAATCACTGGGGGCCAAAGTACTATCCGACATTGATATTCATTTCGGTGCGGAAGTTGACCGATATTTCGACGGTCAGCCCATCGAGAAACCCAAATCTTTGGAGTTTTGGAACAATAAAACCATCGTCGACAATTTCATGGCGATGGCGTTAAAGGCAAAG
>JAHEMG010000079.1 GCA_024643755.1 Flavobacteriales bacterium
TCGTAAAAACTGAAATTAAAACCGTGGTAAAGCGCGATACGGTTGTTGTTACCAAAAACGTTCCCACCACTACAAACAACCCTGCCATTCAGGTTGCGTTGAATGATTGTCAGAAACGTGAGAATGACCTGAAAAACAAATTAGCGGTTTTAGAAGCCAAAGAGGCAGCTGCTAACAATAAAACCAAGAGCTGCGAGGCCGAATTGGTGAAGTTTAAAGCAGAAAGTGATAAGTGCAAAACTGAATTGGAATTGTTAAAGGCAGAAAACGAACGATTGCGTGCAGAAAACAACCGATTGCGTGCTGTGGCCGTTGTTCCCAACGACAAGCAACTTAAATACTGTGATAGTGTATTAACCTTGGAGTTGGCAAAAAATCAAAAGCTTACGGCGGAATTGGCGGAGTCTAAAAAAGCGGCAGGCGATTGCAACGTCAAACTCACAGAAGCTATCGCCAAAAGCAAATCATGCGAAACCGAATTGGCCAACTGCAAGAGTCAAATCGCCATTTTACAAGCAGATAAAAAACGCCTCGAAGATCAATTGAAATCGGTGAGTATCAGTGAAGACTGTACCCCATACAAAAACAAAATCGCGGAATTGGAGAAGTTATTGGCGGCAGAACGCTTAAAGACGGCGCAACTCACTGCTGATTTGGCCAATTGCAACAAATCGTTGGAAACCCTGAAGGCCCAATTGGCGGCAGAACAAGCCAAAGTAAAAGATCTCGAAGCCAAGTTAAAGTTGTGTATCCCTGTGGATCAATACAACAAAGCCATTGCAGATTTAGAAGCACAAAAGAAAGCCACGGCTGCAGCAGAAATCAAAGCGACTGAAGCAGAAACAAAGGCGAAGAATGCAGAAGCCAAAAACGCTGAGTGCGACAAAACAAAAGCAACATTGCTGGCTGAGTTGGAAGCGGCCAAAAAGAAAATCGCTGAGTTAGAGGAGAAACTAAAATCCGCAAGCACCAATACGGGCAGTGATTGCAGCAAAACCCACGATTCGTTGAATCAAGCATTGTTGGATTTGAGTATCGCTAAAAATGCATACGATGCATTGATGGCTGAATACCAAGATTGTTTGAAATCGGCTAAGTCGTACAAAGACCAACTCAAGGCCTGTGAAGACAAATTGGCAGCGGGTAGCAGTGATGCGTCAACACTTGATGCATTAAAAGCCGAAATCGCCAAGTTGAAAATTACCATTACCGAGTTGAATGGGGAAGTAGCTGCAGGCAAAAAGAGCTTGGAAGTTTGCCAAGAATCATTGGCGGAAAAGGACGCTCTCATCAAATCTTTACAAGATCAATTGAAAGGCAAAAATGCAGATATAACCACTTTGCAAGGTCAATTGCGTACGGCACAAACCCAAATCACTGATTTGAAGGCTCGATTGGCTAAGTGTGAGGAAGACAAAGCTGCGAATACGTCTTCTTCTCCAACTGGTACCGGAACATCAGGTGGTATTACTCCGGGTGGTATCGCCCCCGGCGGCGGACTTTAAAGTACTAGAAACTGCCGTAGAAACGTACGTTTAACCGCCTGCCTGTGAGGTAGTCAGGAACACCGTATCGGTTGTTTTGAAGGTCTTTTACCCAACTGTAACCAATCACATTGTTGATGGCCAATAAATTGAAGATGTCTGCGCTCAACCACGCATTCTTTAAACCGAATCGGCCTAACCAGGCATTCTTTTTGGGATCGAAAATCTTGCTGAATCCAATGTCAACCCTGCGATAAGGAGGTATCACATTGGGTGTTGTGGTGTATCGTGCACTGCCATCCAAGTAATATGGAATCGCAGTACCAATGTTCAAACTCAAGTTTACCCGTAAGCTGGGATTGTTGGGCATTTGATCCTGAAAAACCACACCCAAATTGACCCTTCGGTCTGTGGGTCTACGCAAATAATCCGTGGTAATGCTCTCCTGAATACTAGGGTCAAAATACGTGATGCGCTCTTTGGTTTGCATGATGCCCAATGTGAACCAACTTTCCAATCCATCGGTAAATTCCCCATACAATCGCTGATCCACACCCCAGGCATATCCTTGGGCTGAGTTTTGTGCATAATAACGAATGCGGATATTGTCGAATAGATAAGGCACTAGGTCCTGGTACGACTTGAAATAGGCCTCTGAAGTGTATTTGAATTTTCTTGTGCCAGCGTAAATGTACCGCTCAAATCCACCCACAATGTGTTGGCTTTTTTGCGATAACAAAGATCGATTGAGTTGTCCATCGAAACCACGCAACTCTCTGTAAAATCCGGGTTGATGATATGCACCCGCCGCAAATTTGAATAAAATGTCAGGACGCTTCAAGCTATCAATGCGCTGTCTTTCATTGTAGTTTTTGTTCGGCTCCCAGCTCAAACTCAAGCGTGGCATCACAATCATTTCTTGATTCAAGGTCCAATATTGTCCACGAACACCCAAGTTTAACCAAATTTGTTCGCGTTTACTCAATCGCCACTGCGCACCCAAATGACCTTTCATCCGCAATGTGCTGATCTGATTCCTGGCTTTGATGTAATTGTCGAAAAGAATGGTATCGCCCAATGCCCCCCAAGGATCCAAGTTGTATTCTGCACTGTCATTGTAATACCACTCAGCGATTTTATCCTTGACCACCTCTTTGTTGGTGCGAACACTGTAATGCCAAGAGAAGGCATCTGTAGACCTTCCGAGTCTGCCCAAATGGGCGATTTGACTCACCCCCGAGGTCATTCGGTTTCTGCCATGGTCGAGATAATATCCGTATCCCAACGTTTTGAGCGGCTTTCCGTATGTTTTGGAAGTGAGGTCCCTGTCGAGCTGACTCAAATAGTACGCCCCTTCAACATCGAATATTTCTTCTTCCGCGATGGCAGTATGGTTGAACATCCATTGAAACTCATTGCGCACGGTGGGCTTAAATTTCAAGGTTAAGTTCCCCATGCCATAGACATAATTCAATGCTTCTTGTCCGGACATGCCTACATTCAAGCTAAACGCGTTTTGAATAGTTCCAAAAGTACTGGTTCTGCTGGTGGGGTTGAGTTGATAGGCGTTGCTGGCCAAATTACCAAGAAATTCCAATTGCCATTTCTTCGCCAATCGATAAGTTAGCAAGGTTTGTACATCGGAAAATCGCATCGAATAATTCCCGCTCACATCGAGTGATTTGGTGATGAGTCCGTTGTTGAAGTTTCTGATCCCCACAAATCCCGAAAAACGTCCGTTCTTTCCACTCACCATGGCGCTGTTTAGCATGGTTCCCAATGTAACAGAGGCCTTAAAACTATCCGGTCTTAGGTAGTCTACATCCAATACAGAACTCATTTTATCGCCATATTGCGCTCCAAAACCTCCCGCGCTGAATTTTACCGTATTTACCAAATCAGGGTTGATAAAACTCAAGCCCTCTTGCTGTCCGCTGCTTATCAATTGAGGCCTTAAAATCTCTACATCATTCACATAGATCAAGTTCTCATCGTAGTTTCCGCCGCGAACGGTGTACTGAGACGACATTTCATTACCGGAAGAGGCGCCGATAAAGGTTTTTACGAGCGATTCAATGCCCCCGCCGATCGATGGGTTTAACTGTAGTTTTTGCGGTTTGATTTCTTCCAAAAATGGTCCCCCACGGTTGATGCGAATGCGCACTTCACCAATTAGGTCCAATCCTTGTCCAATCACAATCAAAGTCGCTCCCTCCAAGGGGTCTTGCCATTGAAATCCAAAGACTTTTTCGCCTTTGAGATAGCCAAAAATCAAATCACCAGGATACAGGGGTTCGGTGGCGATGAAAAAGCCCAAGGAATCGGTAACCCCAATTTGAGAATCGTCAGAAAATCGAATCTTTACGCCCGCAACGCCTTTTGTTTGTCCTTTCTCATTGACTTGGCGATTTTCAACGACTCTACCTCTTTGGTCTTTGATTTGGGCGCTCAGCAACGAGCAAATCCAAAATGAAAATACAAAGAGTCCAAGGTGCTTCACGGAAGAATTAACGCAAAAAGACTTACGTTATTTGATAAGTTGTTTGAGTTCAGCGATGGTTTGAGTGGGGTTGGGACTACCGAAAACGGTATTTCCAGCGACCAACACATCTGCACCGGCATCTGTCAGCAATTTTGCATTGCCTAATACCACGCCACCATCAATTTCAATCAATGTTTGCGTACCAGCAGCAGCAATCATCGATTTTAAGGTGCGAACCTTTTGGTAGGTATTTTCGATGAACGATTGTCCGCCAAAACCCGGGTTTACGCTCATCAAACAAACCACATCGCACAAGTACAACACTTCTTTGATTGATTCAACAGGTGTGTGTGGGTTGATGGCAACACCCGCTTTCATTCCATGGTTACGAATGTTGGTCAATGTGCGATGCAAGTGGGTACAAGCCTCTACATGCACGGTCAAAACATGGGCACCGGCATCGGCAAATGCTTGGGTGTAACGGTCAGGATCCACAATCATCAGATGCACATCCAATGGCTTTTTGGCCTTGGCGAGCAGCGGTTTCATTACAGGGAAACCAAAGGAAATGTTTGGGACAAATACGCCGTCCATGACATCCACGTGAAACCAATCGGCCTCACTTTGGTTGATCATGTCGATTTCTTCGTAAAGTTTGCCAAAATCGGCCGATAAAATGGAGGGTGCAATCATTCCAGACATGGGGCAAAGTTAAGTTTATTATGCTTTTAAAGCCAAAAACAAATCAATACACTCTCTGGCTTCCTTGACATCGTGAACCCGCAAAATGGTCGCGCCGCGATCGAGGGCTGCCATGTGAAGGGCAGTGGTACCATTTAAAGCGGTTTCGGGACTGCCATTGAGTGTTTTCCATATCATGCCTTTTCGCGAAATACCCACCATCAGTGGTTTGTTAAATTGTCGAAACTTTTGCAACTGGTTCAACAATTCAAAATTATGCTGGGTGCTCTTCCCGAAGCCAAACCCTGGATCAATGACCCAGTTGGCGAAGTCCTTTTTCTTGTATTCGGCTTTTTTATCGTTGAAATAACCCAAAATCTCACCCATCAGATCGTCGTAATGTGGATCGTCTTGCATGGTGCTTGGGTTGCCTTTTTTGTGCATTGCCACATAAGCAATCTCATTGTCAATCACCGTTTTGAACATTTTTGGATCATCGTCACCCGCTGCGATGTCGTTGATCATATCAATGCCCAATCCAATACAAGCCAATGCCACAGAACTGTAATAGGTATCTACGCTGAGCCATGCTTCGGGAAATGCTTGTCGCACCGCACGAACCACCGGAGATACGCGGTCCAGTTCTTCAGCAAAGGATACGCGCTCGCTGCCAGGACGTGTACTTTGTCCGCCAATGTCAACAATCGCAGCGCCTGCCTCAAACATCGCACCTGCGGCATCAACCGCTTGTTGTACCGATTGAACGCGACTTTTGTTGTAAAAAGAATCCGGTGTAGCGTTGAGAATGCCCATTACCACCGGTTGGGTAAGGAGGAGTTTTTTCTCTTTAGAAAGTAGGAACATCCGATTATTTGATGACTTCTTTAGGATTGCCGACCATCAGCGCTGGGCGAACCCATTCGTTGAATTGTGCTTCAGTCAACAATTCCAAAGCCAATGCGGCTTCCTTCAAAGTGGTGTTTTCTTTGTGGGCTTTCTTGGCGATTTTGGCCGCATTTTCGTAACCGATATGGGTATTCAATGCGGTTACCAACATCAAACTTTGGTCAACCAATTTTTGGATGTTATCATGATTGGGTTCGATGCCCACTGCACAGTTGTCGTTGAAGCTCAAGCAAGCCTGACCCAACAACCTTGCGCTTTGCAACATGTTGGATGCAATCACGGGTTTGAATACGTTTAACTCAAAATGACCTTGTGAAGCCGCAAAAGAAATGGCTACATCGTTGCCCAAGATTTGTGCACAAACCATGGTGAGTGCCTCTGGTTGGGTTGGGTTAACTTTACCCGGCATGATTGAACTTCCTGGCTCGTTTTCAGGAATCATGATTTCTCCGATACCGCTGCGAGGACCTGAACTCAACATGCGAATGTCATTGGCGATTTTAAAGCAGCTCATCGCTGTACGCTTGATTGCGCCGTGCAATTCTACCATGGCGTCGTGGGCGGCCAACGCTTCAAATTTGTTTGGCGCTGTTACGAATGGCAATGCGGTTTCCTCTGCGATGTATTTGGCTACCAATTCTGAATAACCAGCGGGTGTGTTTAAGCCAGTTCCTACCGCGGTTCCACCCAATGCCAATTCAGCGGCAACGGGCAAAGCACGATTGATGGCGTTCACACCATTTTCTAATTGTTGTACATAAGCACTGAATTCCTGTCCCAAAGTCAACGGCGTAGCATCCATGAAGTGGGTGCGACCAATCTTCACGATATTTTCAAACTCTCTAGCTTTGTGCTTGAGGGTGGTTTTCATCGCTTGGATACCAGGCAATGTATAATCGATCACCTGCTTGAACACCGCGATGCTCATGGCGGTAGGGAAGGTGTCGTTTGAACTCTGACTCTTGTTTACATCGTCATTGGGATGCAATACTTTCTTATCGTCATCCAATTTGCCGCCGCTCAATACGTGGGCTCTGTTGGCAATCACCTCGTTGACATTCATGTTGCTCTGAGTACCAGAACCTGTTTGCCAAATCACCAAGGGGAATTCTGCATCCAATTTGCCAGCGATGATTTCATCACAAACAGTGCAGATGAGTTCGCATTTTTCGGCCGACAACACACCCAA
>JAHEMG010000081.1 GCA_024643755.1 Flavobacteriales bacterium
GGACAGCGATTTGCTGAAATCACCCATGGTTCTGGTATTGGACATTTGCAGAAAGGACATGGCATTGCCTTTGGCGACCTAGACAATGATGGAGACCAAGATATCTATACCACTTTGGGAGGTGCAGTGGAGGGAGACAACGCGCACAATGCATTGTTTGCAAACCCCAACCATGGGAACCATTGGGTCACCTTGATGTTAGAGGGCAAATCAATATCCAAAGATGCGCAAGGAAGCCGTGTTTTTATTCATTGTAAGGATGGCGATAAAAAGCAGACTTTTCATTTAACTGTTGGCAGTGGCGGATCTTTTGGAGCGAGTAGTTTACAAGTTGAAGCTGGCTTGGGCCATTTTAACCAAATTGACCACATTGAAATTTGGTGGGCTGGCAATCCCAAAAAACAAGAAATCATCAAAGGAATTGCGGTAGACAAGCATTTCAAAATTGTTGAAGGAAGCAAAGTTGGCGTTGTGATAGAAAGACAAAAAACGCCGCTCAAGGGCGATAAAGTTGGCGGGGGCTGCTGCAAGAAATAGTCGACGTTGACTTTGCTTGAAATTTATCCCTGCAATCGAATCTACATATAATATATTTGTAGGGTATCCTATGGATTGGGATTACGCCCAAAGGATACGCTGCAAAACATGACCCATCAACCCGATACATATACACCGCTCATCCATTTGATTTGCGATTTTCGGGTGGAATCTCCTGATTACACGGTTGCCATGGCAAAAATGGCTACTGAGTTTCCGCAATCTAGGACATTAATCACGCCGCAGCCATTCAAAAAAGGTCATATTTTGGGACAAAGTGTTTTCCTCAAATTGGTCCTAAATGAGTTCCCAGAGGGCACTGTGCATATTTGTCGGTTCGGAACAATGAGTCGACTTCCCAATCGCTTTGTCGTTGCGAAGCACCAAGGCAAGTTTTTTATGGGACCGGACTCGGGCTTGTTTCCTTTGTACTTTGACGATGACAGTATTCAGTACTTTAACATCACCCCAACTGAGAACATCCATATTTTCGATCCACTCAAGGAAGTTTATATACCCGCGCTAAAGCAATTAATGGAGGCGAAAATGGATCTGTCAACCGCGGGTTTTGCTGCAAAAGAGATGATGATTCGCTCCTCTCCACCCCAGCCCACCCTTTCCAATGGGATGATGAGACTAACGGTCATCTACAACGATTATTACGGCAACGCCTATTTGAACATCAATAAGCAGACTTTTGATGAGGTAGGACAAGGACGTCCTTTCCGATTACTACTCAACAGCACCATGGAAATCAATCGATTGAGTCGTTCATACAACGATGTTCCCGAAGGCATGGAATTGTGTATGTTCGGCCATGGCGATATCATGCAAATAGCAGTCAATGCAGGTTCCGCAGCACAATATTTGTCCTTAAACGAAGACAAACCAGTCGTTTTACAATTCAAAGAATGATCAATCGCATCGTCATTATGACTTTTGAAGTGGAACAAGTTTCCACGTTTTTGGAGGTTTTTGATGCTTCCAAAGAGCAAATTAGGAATTTCCCAGGCTGTCATGGGCTCAAATTATTACAAACCGAGGGCAAGCCCAACCAATTGTCTACCTATTCCTTGTGGGAAAATGAGGATTGCTTGAATGCCTATCGACATTCGCCTTTGTTTGAGGCTACCTGGGCAAAAACCAAAGTGTTGTTTTGTGACAAACCGGTGGCGTTTTCTACCACGGTGGTTCGAGATCTCAACAACCTTTAATCAAGCCATTTACCGGGATTCAACAATCCTTTGGGATCAAATGTGGCTTTTATACCCCTAAACAATTGGTAGTGTGACTCTCCCATCACAATGGACAAATACGACGCTTGTACGAGTCCGATGCCATGTTCTCCGCTGATCGTTCCACCGACAGACTTACAATATTCAAAAATTTCCACGATGGCTTTGGGGATTTCTACTGTCCATTGGGAATCGGACAAGTTGTTTTTGAGAATATTCACGTGAAGGTTTCCGTCACCCGCATGTCCGTAACACACGGATTGAAAACCATATTTTCCACCAATTTCTTTCACTTTCAATAAAAGTCCAGGCATAGCTGATCGTGGCACTATGGTGTCTTCTTCTTTATAGGGCGATACTTGTTTTACGGTCTCACCGATTGCACGTCGGACCTTCCACCAAGCATTGGCAGTATCGGCATTGGGCGATGGTAAAATATCCAGGGCATTGTAGGTGTCCAGTATGCCAAAAATTCCTTCTGCTTGGAGAAACAAATCATCCCCATCGAATCCATCAAAAGCAAAAAGTAAGTATGCCTCTGCTTCAGGATGGGTTGGAAAGGTTGATTGGGTAGCCACCATGGAAATTTCAACGCCCGATTTCTCCATGAGTTCAATGGCGCAGGGTTTATATTTCGAGAGCAGCACCGCATTTACGGCACTTGCACAATCATGCAAGTTGGCAAAAGAGGCCACCAACAAAAGTTCGTGGGTTGGCTTTGGGATCAACTTCAACACAGCTTGGGTAATTATTCCCAACATCCCTTCAGAGCCAACCATCAAATGGGTTAAAGAGAATCCTGTAGAATTCTTCAAGGTATTGGCCCCTGTCCAAATCACATCGCCGTTGGGCAGCACAACTTCTAAGTTGAGCACATAATCACGGGTGATGCCATATTTAACAGCTCGCGGTCCACCGGCACCATGTGCGAGATTTCCACCGATGCTACAGCTACCCTGTGAAGCGGGATCCGGCGGATAATACAGTCCTACAGCTTCTACCGCGGCTTTCAAAACTCCATTAACCACACCAGTTTCGGTGGTTACCGTGAGGTTCTTTACGTCTATGTCTACAATGCGATTCAGCTTCTTGGTACTCAGGACCAATCCAGCAGAAACGGGCAAACAAGCGCCAGACAATCCTGTTCCTGCACCTCTTGTAAAAACCGGTACATTGTGTGCATAGCATCGCTGCATAATAGCAGAAACCTCTTGGGTACTTGCAGGAAAACAAACTGCTGTTGGTGGAAAAAACAGATCTTCGGTGTAATCAGAGCCATAATCAGATAATTCAGACGCTGAAAAAAGAAACTCAATATTCGCCAAATCACTGGCTATCTGTTGAATAGATTGAAGAATTGAACTGTTCGACATACAAAGTATTTGTAAGCAAGATATTATGTTCAACGGAATATTGCGACCTTTGGGCTACGCAATCGGTAATTTTCTGTAAAACCATGAAACAACGACACATTCTCACAACAATAGCCATCTTCATTGCTGTTTATATGACCGCTGCTTTGGGCTGGTGGACCTATTCCTTGTTGAAATATAGCGTTGTAGAATCGGAACTGCAGATGGAAATTTTGGAGAGCAAAAAACAGTTGTGCTACAGCGAATTTAGATCTGAAATACGCTTAAAAACAAGCACAAATACAATAGGAAAATTTAGCACAAAAATAAATACTAAAGATTTTAATTACATACTTAAAAAATCGAATGATTGTGCTAAAAATTACAAGTTGATTTCAACTGTTCAGAAATCGGCCATCAGTAACGATTCGATACATATCACAATCACATTCAATGCTCCTCCTGCGGAAATTGAAAAAATCAAAACCCGACTAGACAGTAAACAGAATGCCTGGCTGGGAGAAGGGATCACTGTTGGGTTGTTAACCCTTATTATCATTGGGTTAATGTATTACTTTCTAGATCGCATGATCCGTTTCAACCAACAAAAGGCTAACTTCATGATGGCTGTAACGCATGAGTTAAAAACACCCATCGCCGCAGCAAAATTGGCCATTCAGACGGTTATCCGCAACAAAAACCAGGCGAACCAAGAACGTGTATTAGAAATCTCAAAGCAGAGTATGGACCGTCTTTCTGGCTTAATGGAAAGGGTATTGTTGGCCACGCAATTTGAAAACAGACTTCCCAGTAAAAATGAAAAATGGATACACATACACGAGATTATTTCACAAGCCATTGAAGAGGGTCAGTTCAGCATCGGCGAAACACTAAAAAATAATTTAGTTGAATCTAAAGATTTTTTAATTTATTGTGATGCACAGATGTTAAAAATCGTTTTTATAAATTTATTTACTAATTCCATAAAATATAGCGAGGAAAACTGCGTTAATGTTAGCGTGAATTCATTCGTACGCGACGGCGTGTTTGGTGTTACGGTTACCGACCAGGGTATCGGCATTCCTTCGGAGGAACGAAATCGCATTTTTGAGAAGTTCTATCGCGTTGGCGATGAAAGAACAAGGAGTAGGCAAGGTTCTGGACTTGGGTTGTATTTGGTTAAGCAAATATTAAATCTTCACAAGGCCAACATTGAAGTTACTGCAAACGTCCCCAATGGCTCAAAATTCAACATTGTATTTAACGCTAACGATTGTAGAATGGAATGATTAACTACCGAATCCTGGTTGTTGAGGACGAACAAGACCTCGCCGAACTGTTAAAAATCAATCTTGAATCTGAAGGGTACAAAGTTACCCTTGCTCCGCATGGCGCTGTTGCCATCAACAAATTGAAGACAGAGAGCTTCGACCTTATCATCATGGACATTATGATGCCCAGCATGGACGGGTTAACTGCTACGCATCACATTCGACTCTCAAGTAACAACGTACCTATCCTCATTCTATCAGCTGGTAATACTGCACAGGATCGCATCAATGGATTGAAATCTGGTGCTGATGACTACATGAGCAAGCCTTTTGAATTGGAGGAACTCTTGTTGCGCGTTCAAAAGATCCTCATGCGTGCTCACCGCGAAGATCCAGCGATCAACTTTATGGAATTTCGTTTTGGTGGCAACTTTGTGGATTTCAACAGTTACAAGGCACATGGAATCAATGGCGAATTCAAGCTCACTAAAAAAGAAGCACAGTTACTCAGGTTATTGATAGAAAGAAAAAACCAAGTAGTGACTAGGGAAGAAATTTTGAAAACGGTATGGGGTTACACAGTATTCCCTAGCACACGTACCATCGACAATTTTATTCTTGCTTTCCGTAAGTACTTTGAAGTTGACATAAAAAACCCAAAGTACTTTTTAAGTCACCGTGGTTTAGGGTACAAATTCAACGATAAAGATTAATTTGCCAAGGCACGAGCTGCCGTAGCTGCTGTCGCCCAAGCGGCTTGGAAATTAAATCCGCCTGTTACTCCGTCAATATCAAGCACTTCTCCGGTGGCATAAAGTCCTGGAACTTGTTTGATTTCCATGGTTTTAGGATTCACTTGTTCCAAGTCAATACCTCCAGCGGTAACAAACTCTTCCTTAAACATCGTTCTTCCATCGGTATCAAATGGCATCCGGCAAAGGTTTTCAATGAGTTTATTGAATTCAAACTTGCTTAAATCCGCAGCCATCTTAGTTAGAGGGGTTTCAGCTCTTTTCAAAATGTAATCCCAAAGACGCCTTGGAATGCCTTCCAACGTCAAATTATCTATCCGCTTTTTGGGATTTGCAGCCAACACATCGCGAAGCATTTCCCGCATACCGTCCTCACTCAAATTGAGCCAGGAAACCAATGCCGTAGTACAATAGGCCTTTTCATTCATCCATCGCGCTGCCCAAGCACTGGTTTTCAATACTGCCGGACCGCTCAATCCCCAATGGGTTACTAACAAGGGACCTGTATACGATTCTGGATAGCCAACCAATTTCACTTTGGCATCTTGCACTGAAACGCCATGAAGCGCATGCAAAGTGGCATCAGGAATGTTAAAGGTAAACAATGACGGCACTGGGGGCACGATTGCAACACCCAAATGTGAGATAATATTGTATTGAGATTCTTTAGAAAATCCTCCCACGGCCAGTACTACATCGGTAGCCATTTCGCTACTACCCGTATTGAAGTTGATTTGCCAACGATAGGCACCCTCTGATGGGAGTTTTACAATGGTAACAACAGACGCATTGGTTCGCAATCCCACGCCCAACTTCTTGGCTTTCCATTCTAGCAATTGTGCGATGGTTTCTGAAGAGTCAGATTCTGGAAACATTCTACCGTCGCCTTCTGTTTTCAAAGGAACGCCATTCGATTCAAACCAATCAACTGTATGCTGAACCGACCAATCGTGAAAGATCTTTTTCAAAAACGACTTGCCTCTTGGATAATGCAATAGTAGGTCAGAAACCTTTTTACAATCGTGGGTCACATTGCAACGTCCACCACCGCTAATCCGCACTTTCGCCAGCGTTTTACCCGTTTTTTCTACGATTAAAACATCCACTTGTGGATTCAATTCTTTGAGCCGAATGGCTGTAAAGTATCCGGCAGCACCGGCACCTATGATCACTACACGTTTGTCTTTCATCGTATTTTTTTGTAATTCTTGTACTCTCCTACTCTCCATCCTACACGTTTCTCAATCCAATGCAATAGCCAAGCTTTAAATCCAAAATTCTTTTTGGTTGGATCCACTTGAAATTGCCAATCCATCGCAGCGATTCTGGGTTTCATGACTTCAGGGTGGGTACCTTGGAAATGCTTCAATGAATCTATGTTGCTGTAATCAAACTCCTCATTCACCAAAACCTTGCGCTGCATATAGTCATCGTCATGCCACAAACGATGAAACTGAGCTTGCTTTTGCTGCTGAAACTTGGGGTGTTTCACCCAGCCATAATGGTAAATGCAAGCATCTATTTTTGCCACTTTTAACTTTTTCCCATCGGCCGTCCGAAATCCTTGCGCATCTTTCCAACTGCGAA
>JAHEMG010000085.1 GCA_024643755.1 Flavobacteriales bacterium
GGTGTTGCAGGAGTTTATACAAAAAAGCACTATGACCTCACAACGCATACAGTAAGGGTTAAGGGCGCGTTTGTTTGTAGAACGACTACGATTGGCGACTATAATGAATATTGGATAGGTTCTATCCCAGCAACCAATAAAAATTACCACCCTGCGGTTTATGGCGCCGGAAATACTCCTGAAGGATATATTGTGGGTGCATGGGTAGATTGGTGGTGTGCCAGAACTCGGGGGACCACATCAACGGGCGATTTCTTTTTCGTGAACAGAATCAATGCAAATATGCCATTGGGACTTTTTTTCGAAGCGATGGCTGAATTTAGAATTTATCACGATTCCATCGTGATGTCTAAATATACGTTGACACCGGTTGATGATCGTTCAAAGCAACAAACTTGGCTGTTTCCAGGATATCGAGCTGCAGCATTTGAGCCGTTGACAAATTCTCCTTGGTTTAAAGATTTTCGACCAGCTTTTATGCCTGATGATGGGCTAGATTGGGTAGAAGTGGTGGCGGATCCCTTGCCATGTTCATTGGAAATGAAAAAGTCAATGATAAGTGTTTGTGAGGGAGCTATTACTACCATTGATTTGTCAAAAATGATTTGGCTGAAAAGTCAATCGATCGACAATAAAACCGGCGTTTTTTATTTAAGGAAATCATCTAGTACCAAAGGGAAGAGTTATTTGCACCAAAAGTTAACGGATGCCCTGTTGCCAAAAGATTTGCCAGGCGGTGATTATACGGTCAGTTATTTGGCACCATGCGGCGATTCTATACAATTTCCCGTGAGGATTTTCCCAAAACCTATAATTGCATTGAGCGATACAGTATTGTGTAACGCTCTTAAATTCAAACCCCTTTCTAATATTCAGTCTACATCCGGAATAAGTAGGTATACTTGGCGATTTGGTGCCCAGTCAGCCTACACCGCGCAACCTACTTGGAATATCGTTGATACCGGACGAACTATTCTCATATTGAATGTAACGGATGCCAATGCTTGTAAAAATAATGATACGGCTTGGATTCAAATTTCCAGTATTGGCAAACCCATAATCACAATGAATGATTCAACGCAATGCTTGCTTGGTAATTCATTTTCACTGAGTGCTTCTGGCAGTTCTTCCAGTAAATACGATTGGATTTTACCTGAATCAAAAACGGCATCAACACAATCGGTTAGTAACATTGTTGTCAAAACTACAGGTATTTATAAAGTTCGATGCAGTGTCTTAAATCAATGGGGATGCAAGGATTCTGCGGAATCTCAAATAGTGGTTTTCGGACATCCCAAAGTGATGCTAAGAGATACTCAACTCTGTGCAGGCAGTAAGTACGCACCAAAGGCATCCATTGTTTCATCCAACTTAATAACTACATATGATTGGAAGTGCGGCAATAATGTGGGCAGCACAGTACAACCCATCTGGATAATGAAGGATTCTGGATTGTTTGATTTGTCGTTATTGGTAACCGATCAAAATGGTTGTACTGCTAAGGATACTGCACAAGTATTTGTTTCGACTTTGGGTACGATTTCCATTGAAAATCAGAAGCCGGTGCAGTGTTTCAATGGCCATTCCTTTCAATTTGTTGGGAAATGTATTGAAAACCCATTGAATACCTATCGCTGGTGTCTGCCGAATAATAAATTCTCGAGTTCGAAGCTGGTTAGTGGCTTCAAATCCACAGATACTGGAAAGTTTTCAGTAAAATTGATTGTGTCAAACCCTTGGGGCTGCTTAGATTCGGCAACAACACAATTTTATGTAAATGCATCACCTGGGATAATTTTGTATGATACACAAGCGTGTGAATATCAACGGTTTGTTTTCAGGTTTAAGGATTCGTTAACCCAAAATTCAACGCAAAGAAGATGGCTTTTCAATACTACGGATTCTTCCATTTTTTCTCCGCAGTTTATGGTTGAGAAGGCAGGGGTCTATCCTGTGACAATGATTGTTACAAATGCTTCGGGTTGCGCAGATACTGCGTTTGCAAAAGTTGTTGTTCATCCAAAGCCACAATTAAAGTACGATTTTCATTATTTAGACGAAGTTGTGGGTGCATCGAGATGGACCTATGAGTATCTTGGCACACAAGGATATAAAGTTGATTGGTATAGAAACAATCTGTGGATGGCATCGGGTTGGGGACCGGATTTTTTGTTGTTCAATGAAGTTGGTAAACAGAATTTTAAATTGCGGGTAATTTCGGACCGTGGCTGTAGTGATTCTGTAGAATTTTCCAAGATCATTTCACTCAGTAATAACATTTATTACCCCAATGCATTTACGCCAGATGCCAAAGGTGGTAACAATGTATTCGGTCCTTATAATGCTGAATTGATCGAGCAATACAGAATGATCGTATTTAACCGATGGGGTGAAAAATTATTTGAATCTACACCAATTCAGTACTATTGGGATGGCACCGATTCAAAAGGAGAGCCAGCCATGGAAGGACAGTATATTTATTTGGTAAACGGGGTGAAAAATAACGGTCAACGAATCAGTCATTCGGGAACCGTGTTCCTGTATCGCAACAATTAAAAATTCCCTTTGAAAATTTTAACGGCAATCGCCAATAAAATTAATCCAAAGAATTTGCGCATCGCAGAGAGTCCGGCTTTGCCAATTTTACGCTCAAAAAAATCGGTTGCGTTCACCAATACAAAAATCACAATGAGGTTGGGAATAATGCCCAACAAAATCGTCCATTCACTGTAAATGGCTTTGAGCGATAGGATAGTGGTGAGTGTTCCTGAACCAGCAATTAAAGGGAATGCAATGGGGACAATGCTGCCCGAAGGGACTTCCGGATCGGTTCGAAAAATATCTACCCCCAAAACCATCTCTAATCCCAAAATGAACATCACAATGCTACCGGCAATGGCAAATGAGCTTTTGTCAACACCCAGATATTTCAAAAAATACTCGCCAGCAAACAAAAATCCCACCATCAATACTCCCGAGGCCAGTGTCACTTTACCAGCTTGAATATCAGGAAGTTTCTTCTTTAAAGAAATCAACACGGGAATAGAACCCAACATATCGATGACCGCGAACAGGGTGAAGGCAACAGTGATAGAATCTTGGATGTTGAACATAGATGTTTTGTTGGCGGTTATTTAAATGGTGAATTGGGTTCCTTTTTGATCACATTATAGGTGAGTCGGTCTGCCAACTTCGGAAACCATTTATTGATCCAAACGGCCATTTTTCCTTGTAGCGTGAGGATGAGATAATTGCGTTTGCCCAAAATTGCATTCCAAGTGGCCTCGGCTACCGCCTCGGCCGACATCAACTTATTCTCTTTCAATGGAGATTCGTTTTGTTGTAAACCATTGCCATCCAAAGCAGTTTTACGGATGTTGCTTTCGGTGTATCCCGGACATGCAATCAAAACGTGTAATCCAGTTTCCAAATTTTCACATCGCAAACTCTCCAAAAAGCCCTGCATCGCAAATTTGCTTGCACTGTATCCAGTTCTTGCCGGTAATCCCTTGAAGCCAGCAATGGACGATATACCTACCACGGAACCTTTCGACTTCAGTAATGCTGGTAGCGCGTATTTCGTGCAGTAAACAGATCCCCAAAAATTGGTGTCCATCAGTCGTTGCAAAACCGATAAATCCGTGTCCACAAATATCCCACGCATCGAAATACCTGCATTGTTGATTAGCACGTCGATGTTTCCCCACTTTGCCAACGACTCGTCTACAAAGCGCTTGCAATCAGCTTCTACACTTACATCGCCAATACACGTGTGGATTTGGTTGGTTAAGGTATTGTTAATCAACGCCTCACACGCTTTTACTGTCTCGTTGATTCCTTCTGACGAACGCGCCATCAAACCTACCGCATAACCACGTTTGGTGGCCTCGATGGCCAAAGCACGACCGATTCCCGATGAAGCACCGGTGATAAGGGCAACGCGTTGCGTCATTTTATGATTTCCATTTGATTGAACAACCAACGGCTGGTACCTCTGGATAGTCGATTTCCAGTCCGTCTAAAGCAAATTCAATGGCATCTTCTAGGTAAACGCGCATTACAGCGGCTTCGTTGTCCCATGCATCATCAATTGCTCCTTTGTATACCAATTCTCTACGTGCGTTGAACAAGAATACTTCAGGGGTTTTGGTAGCGCCCAATTGTTTCAATATGGCTTGACTTTCATCGTGCAAATAGGGGAATGGTACTTCATATTGTTGCACCAATCGCTGCATATCTTCAAATGAATCGGCAGGTTGAACTGCTATGTCGTTGCCGTTGATTGCAATAACGCCCAAATTATCTTCCTCGTATTGCTTCGCCAATCGGATCAATCGATGCCAATATGCTTGTGCATACGGACAGTGATTGCAGGTTACAACCACCAACAAAGCACTTTTGTCGGCCAAGTGATAGGTGCTAACGATGCTTCCATCGAAGTTTTTTAATTCAAAATGCTGCAGAGAATCGCCAATATTCATAGGTCTCAATTTTACCCGCAATTTACACAAATGCTTGCGGATTTGTGGGTTTTTTGTTGGTGCGAATATTTGGGAAGATGCTTGCTTTGCGGTTACTTTGCGATAGTCATGGATCAATTCATTGTTTCTGCCCGGAAGTATCGTCCCACCACCTTTGAAGATGTAGTGGGTCAACGCCAAGTGGCCGAGACCTTGATGCACGAAATCCACAACAACAAATTGGCGCAGGCCTTTCTGTTTACTGGTCCGAGAGGGGTAGGTAAAACCACTTGTGCCCGTATTTTGGCTAAGGTCATCAACGCGCAAGATGGTGGCGATCCCAACCAAGACTATGCTTTCAACATCTTTGAATTGGATGCGGCGAGCAACAACTCCGTCGAGGATATTCGTCATTTGATTGATCAAGTGCGGATACCGCCGCAGGTTGGCAAATACAAAGTATACATTATAGATGAGGTTCACATGCTTTCAACGGCGGGTTTCAATGCCTTCCTGAAAACTTTGGAGGAACCTCCCTCATATGCCATTTTTATTCTGGCTACCACAGAAAAACACAAAATCCTCCCAACCATATTATCGCGTTGTCAAGTGTTCAATTTTAACCGAATTGAAACCAAAGACATGGTGGAGCATTTGAAAGGTATCGCCCAGAAAGAAAACATAGAAGCCAGTGAAGATGCCCTTCATTTGATTGCAAGAAAAGCCGATGGTGGATTGCGCGATGCACTGTCAATGTTCGACCAACTGGTGAGCTTTGGTGGTGGCAAAATTACCTATGAGTCCGCTGTTGATATCTTGAGTGTATTAGACCTAGATACATTTTTTGATGTTACAAATATGCTTGCTTCATCGAATATTTCCGATGCTTTGCTCGTGTACGATGGCATCATTAAAAAAGGGTTTGATGGATCCACGTTTTTGGGAGGATTATCGGCCCACTTCAGAAACTTGGCGGTAAGTAAAGAAACCAAAACACAATCGCTGTTGGATGTGTCAGAGTCGTTTAAATCCAAATACATTGAACAATCCTCAGCCGTGTCGTTTGCCTTCGTGCTAAATGGATTGAACATGGTATCCGAGGCGGAAGAGAAGTACAAGCTATCAAGAAACCCGCGACTGCTGGTAGAATTGATGCTGATGAAACTCGGACATCTCAATTCATTTATTCAAACCATACCTTCCCTTGAGGAAGTAAAAAAAAAATTAGCCAATCCCACTGAAGGTGGTAAAGCAAATACATTCAAGCGTTCTGCTTCCATTGTAGAGGATAAACCCAAGGTGCAACCCCCAGCAGTGGTGCCCCTAAATCCCGTTCCTACAGCGGTTGTTCCTACTCAAGTAACATCTTTAACCGTCATTCCTCCCACCGAGGTGGTGGTTAAAAAAGAAGCGCAAGATGTGGGTGCTAGCCGACTTAAACTCAGCAGTTTTGAGGAGTTTAAGCGAAAAAAGGCAGCATCACAGTTAGCTGCACAATCACAGCAAGAATCAGCATCTGAGACTGTGAATTTGGATGGATCGGCTGCAGAATTAGCAGGAGATTCTACAGCAACCAATCCAACCATGGATGGTAGAGCAGATAGTCCAATTGCGAACACCGTAAAAACCTTGGATGAATTTTGGGTTGCCTTTTACCAAACACAAACCCCCAGGGTATTGACGTGTTTGAAGGGTCTGAAATATGCGTTTGAAGAGGGACAATTGATCATTACGTTAAACGCGTCTCACCAGGAAAGTATCATTGAGGAAATTAGACCGCAAATGATGCAGGCCTTCAAAGCACAATTGCCTCAGTTGAAAATCCAAACCATTCAAACTGAAATGGGAAAAATAGAGGTGCAGGAAAGAAGGCCGTACACGGATAAAGAAAAGTTGGATTATTTGACAAAAAAACATCCTGGCTTGGCTGAAGCCCTGGAATCATTGCATTTGCGACTTCCGTAATTAATTGAAAATTGGCTTAAAACACCGAAGTTTCTTCGTTATTTTTGTGGTTGATGTCCACAACGGATCTTTCCTTTCAAAACACCTCTGTGGCCTTTGCCCACAAGTCGAACGGCGACCTCGTCAAAGCCCGTTGGCTATTTAGGTCCTTTAATTATCCATCACTGCTCACTTATGGACCAACCATGGCCAAAGCGGCAGTCATGTTTGGGCTTAAATTCACCATTAAAAACACCATCTTCCAGCAGTTTTGCGGAGGTGAGAATATACAAGAATGCGATAAGGC
>JAHEMG010000087.1 GCA_024643755.1 Flavobacteriales bacterium
AGTTTGCCGAGCGCAGTGAGTTGAAGTTGTTGGTGGAGCGGATTCAGACGGAGGTGATGGCATTGCGCGACTCATTTGCGTTGGGAAATGTGATCAAGAAGGGATTGGCGCTGGTGTTGGCAGGTAGACCGAATGCGGGGAAGAGTACGTTGTTTAATGCGTTGTTGAATGAAGACAGGGCGATTGTGAGTGATATTGCCGGAACCACGCGGGACGCCATTGAGGCGCAGTTGAACTTTGAGGGTTTTTTGTTGCGTTTGATAGATACCGCGGGGATTAGGGAGGCCACGGATGTGATAGAGCAGGAGGGCATCGCTAGGACGTTTGCGCACGTTGAAAAGGCGGGTGCTACTGTGTATTTGTTGGATATGGGGGTTTGTGCTTTGGCTGACGCCGAGGCCGATTTGTTGATGTTGAAAGAGAAGACTTCCCGCGTTTGGGTGGTTTGCAATAAGATGGATTTGGTGGATGAGCCCGCTCGACAGACGTGGAGGGAAATGGTGACATCGTTGGGGTTGGAGGAGCCGTGGTTTGTATCGGCCCGGGATTTGGTTTCGGTGCAGGCGTTGCGGGGGTTGTTGGAAGAACGGTTCTTGGGTGGTTTGGAAGGGGTAGGAGACCAAACAGTGGTAACGAATGTACGTCACGCCGAATCACTGGATCGCTGCGCTACCGAAATGCAAAGTGTGTTGGATGGGATGGTGAATGGCCTAACCGGCGATTTGCTGGCGTTTCATTTGCGTGAGGGCATACGCTCTTTGGCAGGCATCACGGGGGAGATTGGGGTAGAGGAGATCTTGGGATCTATCTTCTCGAAGTTTTGTATCGGGAAGTAATGGCCGATAATCAACGATAAACAAAAACAACATAAGATAACGAAAACCCTTGCCTGGCAAGGGTTTTCGCGTTTTTAGGCAATCTGACATTTTTAGTCATTTTGCGTGTTTTGCACCCCTTTTGTTGCTCATATGTATACCAGATATTTCGAGCAACATGTCAGCAACAAATTCAGAACGTAATAAAAATTATTGCACTACCCTGCACCATGCTGCACCACTCTGCACCATGCTGCACCATATCGGCGAAATAAAAATGACTGCTCTAAAACACCCATATTCGAAAATTTGTGTTTTCTGCCAAGAAGTATTCGTGGCTATGAAAAACAGCACTTTGTACTGCTCTCAGAAGTGCGCCGCCAAGGCCTATAAAGAGAACAAAAGACAAGAGAAATTACTCCAAGACAAGGCACTTGTTAAGAGTCAATTAACAGCCCCTGTGGTGATGATTCAAGCCCGCGAGGTGTTGTCCATAAATGAGGTGAGTTTGTTGCTCGGAGTCTCCCGTTGGACCGTGGCAAGAATGATAAAAACCAAGAAAATCAAAACATTTTCTATTGGAACGAGGCGTTTGGTCTTACGCGAAGAATTAGATAAAATATTGAAATATAAATAGTTATGAAAGTTACACTTAGGAAACGTCTACTAAAGACAGGTAAGATCAGCCTTTATCTTGATCACTGTCCGCCAATTATTCACCCAGAAAGTGGTAAAATGACCCGTTGGGAATACCTAGAAATGTATCTCTACAGTCCCCCGAGAGATGAAATGGAGAAACGTCACAATAGGGACATCGAAACCCTTGCTCGTTCCATTGCAGCCAATCGACAAATAGATAGGTTGGCGGGTAAATTCGGTATCAAACGTAGTTCACAGTTTGATGACTTCCTGCCATTCTATGAGAAGCAAGTAAACAAATGGATTGGCAATCCGAATACCCATGGAGGTTGGGTAGCATCATATAAAACCTTCCTTCAATTTTGTAAAGAGCAATGCAGCTTTGGCGATATCACGCCGCAATTCATCAATGAATACAAAGAGTTTTTGGAGAAAAAAGCGACACGCATCAATTCGCCCAAAATGCGCATCTCCCAAAATTCGTGTTACACCTATTACAATAAGCTTAGAGCCACCGTGCGTGAAGCCATGGTATTTGGACATATCATAAGCAACCCTTTTGATGCGGTGAAAGGTGTACAACAGCCTGAAACCTATCGTGAGTTTTTAACAAAGGAAGAATTGATTAAGCTGTATAATACGCCCACTGAATCTGAATTATTAAAACGCTCTTGTATGTTCTCGGCACTCACTGGATTAAGGTTGGGGGATGTTACAAAACTTCGCTGGGAACAAATTCAGCATTCCGAAAGTTTGGGGTATTTTATCCGCTTTACCCAGAGTAAAACAAAGTCCATGGAGACGCTTCCCATTTCGGATGAAGCAGTGAGTCTTTTAGGTACTTACGAAGAAAGTGAGGTCTGTATATTTGGTGATTACAATTTTCAACGAGACTATGCGAACTTAAACCGATGGTTGCAACGTGCGGGCATTCGCAAGAAGATCACATTTCATAATTTCAGACACACATTTGCAACCTTGCAGTTAGCGGAAGGAACCGATATCTATACCGTTTCAAAATTGTTGGGACACAAACATATTCATACCACACAGATTTATGGTAAGGTGATGGATTCAACGAAAACAAAAGCAATGAAGAGTATCCAATTGGGCATATCGTCTGACAATAAAAGACAGGAAAAATGAAGAATGTCAGTGACAAATTGTCTGAATGTCAGTGAATTAGGAATGTGAACCTAATTTGCTTGCATTTGCGCAATAGGTTATTTATCAACGCAAAATTAGACTAGTTTGGACTATTTTGATACAGTATGGTACAGTGGTTTTGGAGCAAAACGAACCCTCGAAAAATCGATAACTAAAAAAAGATAACCAAAAGTTTGGCACGGTTCTTTTTTTGATGAAGGGTGAGTAAATGTTTCATATGAAAGAAAGTATTACTCACTTACAAGCATTCATCACAGAGTTGGTGAATGAAGCTGTTCAAGTTGCATTAGAACAGCATCAAGAAACTGCCATCACTGAATTGGCAGAGAACAATCTAAAATCGGAAATACTCAATGCCGATCAGGCTGCGGAGTTTCTTCACATCGCCAAACAGACTTTGTACTCTATGACGAGTAGAAGAAAAATTCCTTTTTACAAGAATGGAAAGAAGATTCTATTTCGCAAAGGTGAACTTCAGGATTGGTTGAATTCAGGCAAACACGAGCAAGAGAAAAATATTCATCGGGCGGCATCACGCTACGTGCAGGATAAACCACTAAAGCGATGATCATGCACAGTGTAAAGCATAACACAGTGGCTGAGGAGGAATTGTTCCTATTGCCAGGCTATCAGGATCAGCTGAGATCCACGCTATCGAACAGTATTTATGATAATTTGCCAGAACCACTGAGAGACTTGTTTACGACCATTGATAATCCGTATGAGCGGGATATTTTACTATTGGGTACACTTACGGTACTTTCTGGTTGTATGCCCAATGTGATAGGCTTTTACGACCGCAAATGGGTATCGCCCAATTTGTATACATTTATTGAAGCACCGGCTGGTTCGGGAAAAGGGGTGTTGAGTTGGACACGATTGGTGGGCATGGAAATTCATAAAATGTTGTTGGAAGAAACAACCCTTGCAAAAAAGCAATTCGAGGAGTTGAAGCGCGAGAAGATAAAACAGAAGGATGCGGATGTTTCTGCGCTAAAAGAACCGCCTTATAAATTACTTTTCATTCCTGCGAATAACAGCGCTAGTTCTGTTGTACAAACCCTCAGTGAAAATGATGGGGCAGGGATTCTGTTTTCAACTGAAGCGGATACTTTGGCCAATGCCCTAGCGCAAGACTGGGGAAATTTTAGCGATGTGCTTCGTGCAGCATTTCACCATGAACCTGTTGAGATGCAACGAAGGCAAAATAGGGAGCACTTTTCCGTGGAGCGCCCCCGCTTGTCAGTTTTACTCACTGGAACACGTGGTCAGGTCATTCGATTAATACCCGATACAGAGAATGGGTTATTCAGCAGGTTTATGTTTTATTCGTTTCCTGCTGTCCCAAAGTTTAGAAATGTATTTGACCATCGCGGGACAGATCCAGGTCAGACCTTTCGTAAGGTGGGACAAATGGTAAAAGAAATGTATTTGTTTTTACAGGGACAAACCCAAGCGCTAGAGCTGTATTTGGTGAAGGAACATCAAGATAGATTCATCAAGCAGTTTCAATTGCTTACCCAAGTGGCACATAAGGATTCTGGGACACCGATTCTGGCCACAATCCATCGATTGGGATTGATTTGTTTTCGAATGTCGATGGTGTTCACCACGATGAGATATTACGCTCAATCAAAGCGAGACAAGAAAGGTGAAATAAAAATTCAATCTACCGACTTAGAGATTTCTGGTGAAATCGCTTACACACTTCTGTACCATGCAAACATGTTGGTTGCGGATATGAAAAATGGCAGTAAGTATATTCAACAGCAGGCAAAGCAGCAACGATTTTTTGACACTCTACCCGTTGAGTTTAACTGGATGTTGGCGGTGGGGTTGGGACAAAAACTGAATATGTCTTCTTCCTCTGTGAGACGATATTTATTGGGGGGTGAATTTGAGAGAATAGGGAAGGGGCAATATCGCAAAGTAGTCAAAGAGGTAGGCGGTGAACACTGAACAAATGAATAAATGAACATAAGGAAAAGACGAGGATGATGAGCGTTCAGATATCACTGTGTGCGATGAATACGACGATGATTCCTTAGAATTCCGTGAAAATCCATAAAATTCCGATTTTTTCAGCGCATTTTACCATGAATTCCCACGAAAATCCCATGGAATTACTTTTATTCCGTGGGATTACTTCGGAATTACTGCCGAACCACGTACTATGAGTTAAAAATTACCACGAAATGAATGGACGAGGTAATTTTCATAGTGAAATTGGCATTTATGACCTCGATTTTGCCTAATAAGCGTATTTCTTATCTGCGTATTTTGTCAATATTGTCAATTTTTGAACCAAAAAATGGCAAAATTTCACTTTTTAGTTAGTGTATTTGTGAAAAAATCACAAAAGGATGTTTTTGATCTCTATTGATTGAAGCGGCTTTGTGCTTTTTGTTCTGGAATTTCGGGGTGTTGCAATTCAAGTGTTACAAATGCTTCAAACTTTAACTGTTATTGTGTGTTTTCTGTGACTTTCATTATTTAAAAATCTCTGAGTCCTTTAAGAATAGTGAAATGAGCCCATATTGAGGCCTTTCGCCTGATCTTAACTCTTTGTTAAATAAGTGGTTTAAAGATTTTGTTGAATCTTGTATGCGATTCTTGAGCCCTTTGAAAACACATATTGTCCCATGCCATCGAGATTCTATAGCTAGCTCTAAATATTGTATTTGATTTTAAATCATTATAACCCACATGTGATATACTTGGAACGGATATTCTCTTGAGCAAAAATCGATTGTTCTATTTAAAATAGAAAAAGACTTTATTCTAGATTTTGTGTAATCAATACTCAATGGAGTATTGGCCTATGTAGTGTTTCATTCCCCTGCCGTACAGTTTTAATATTTTATAAACGGGGCAGGTGAACTGCAATTCTTGCAAGTAACTGTTCAAATTCGGGTTGCCCGTTGTAATACAGTTTGGAAGTGGATTGGTACCGCTTTTGGAATGATTCTCTTATCTCTAAATCGCTCAATAAAAGAGCTGGATGATCTTTAAGTGGAATTTGGTTGTCAGCGCCTTTTATTCTTGCTGCTTTGTGGGCCAAATATTCAGGAGTTCCAATGAAGGTTTGTATTTCGGAATTGCCAAGCAGGCAATAAACGTCATAATATTGGCGCATGAAGTTTTTATCATCAGAAGCTCCAGGGTTATTTCTGTTCCGATATTTGCGTACTATGGTTTGAAGTTTTTCAACTAGGGTGTAACCTGGATGATAGCATTGTACGCCTGTTGCAGTATTGTTTATGTAATTGAGCTGTGCGCCGATAGAAATCAGGTGTTCCCATATCCATGAAGAAATGTCGATGGGGCTATTGGGTGTTACGGTGTCGAATCCCGCTTCTAACAAAATCCCATCTTTAAGCCCTTCCAAAGTAGGGGTATGACTTTCATAGTAGAGTCTTATGCCACCACTACGGAATTTGTCTTTATCATCGAATTCATGGTCTCTGACAATTTCAATAATCCCATTTATCGAAAGCGAATTTGCAAACACATCATAGAATTCTTTGCGTGCAGCTTTCACTTGTGATTTGTCTTCTTTCCCTTCAATGTATAAGCCAAAATTTGTACGAATGTGAATGTCTATATCCTCTGAAAATCTATGAATTAAGCCATAGCCTTTGGATAATGAAGTTCCTCCTTTTAATTCAAATTCAATTCCTTGTTGTTGCAATGAGTACAAGGCATGCATGATCCAATAATCTTTCTCAACCAATGTAATGTCTATACCTTTTTGGTTAGATACAATGGAGATAAGCTCTTTGAATTCAGGATCGTTATGTATGAAATCAAGCATGCTGGAATACGGTTCGAACGATTGATTTTAATTTACGTTTTGTTTTACCATTTCCATAGAGCTGAGTTGCTTTCATTAAAGCATCAGCATTAAAGCTGTCAATGTTATTAGGTAATTTATCCAAAGTTTGCGATTGGTCTTCCGCAAGATCTTCAATATTATTTAATAAATCAACAAGTAGGTATTCTCGTGTGATATTCTTGGGAAACGACGACTTCAACTTGAATTCAAATGTCTTACCGTTGAGTTGAAATTCACCTTTTCGTT
>JAHEMG010000092.1 GCA_024643755.1 Flavobacteriales bacterium
ACGTTGATTGTGAGTATTCTGAATATCACGGGAAGTTTGCTGCGGCCACAAATTGGCTTTGATTTACAAGCCCCAGAACTTGCATCCAGTACGGGAAGTAACAGTGAGGTGAATGCGGTAATTCAGCGAATTAGGCAGGATAAAGATGAGGTGATGCGACAATCGGTGGCCTTGCTCATTTTTGGGAACTTCTTGCCGCCATCGTTTTCCAGCGGAAACCCAACCTCGGGCAATGTGATCAGTGGCGCAGGGGTTGCGGGTAATAGTGTGTCGAATATCGCCTCAACCGTCATGAACGACTTGTTTGCGAAATATGGAATTCCTACCCGAATCCAAGTAAATATTGCTGATGTGCGCAGTAGGAGTGGAACGGCCAGCAATGCCCAAGTTTTTGTGAACAGTGAGTGGTTTTTGTCTGATCGCTTGCGGTTGGATTTGAATTATGACCCCACGATGGCGATGTTGGTGAATTCTGTGGCCGTGCCTTTCAATTTCAACTTGGAGTATATGACGCGCAATGAAAATTGGCGACTGAAAATGTTCTCAAGGAGCAACAATGTAATGCTACAGCAGGGCAGTACAACAACGAATGGTGTTTCTGGGAATACCCTGGGCGGTGGCGTGGTGTATCGTCGGGAATTTGAAACCTTCCGCCGAAAGAAAGTGGAGGAAATGCCTGTCAAGGAAGAGAAACAGCCCGAATAAACTACCTTTGACCTAAACCTTGAAACTAGGGATTTTTATATCGGAAACTGTGCGCGTATCGCTGTCGGCCATTCAACAAAATAAGTTGCGGAGTGTGCTTTCTGTGCTGGGGATCACGATAGGTATATATTGTATTGTGGCCGTTTATGCATTGGTTCATTCTTTGGAGATGAACATCAATCAACAGTTTACAAAGTATGGCACCAACGTGTTGTTTGTGCAAAAGTGGCCTTGGGATGAATTCGGGGGTAATTATCCTTGGTGGAAGTATTTGAGTAGGCCGGTTTCTTCACCTACGGAGGCGAATTTTTTGGAGTCGAAGCTGTCGAAGGATCGCGCAGCGACTGTGGCGTATAACTTTGATCGTCAGGAGAAAGTGGCGGCGAATGGCGTAACGCTCGAGGGGACAACGGTTGTTTGTGTATCGCATGGATACCTGGAGATTCAGAATTTATCGGTGGAGACGGGACGATTGTTTACTTTAGAGGAGAGCAGTGGTGGACAGCCCGTAGCGATTTTGGGCAGTACGATCGCCCAGCAATTGTTTGGAGGTGGCAACGCAGTAGGTTCAAGTATTCGTATCGGGAATCGGGTTTGTAGAATCATTGGTGTTTGTGCGGTGGAGGGGACCAGTATTATCAATAATTCGCGTGATGAGCGGGTGTTTTTGCCATTGAAGATGGGGTTGGGGATGTATTCTTTTCGCGAGAACGACAATGCCCAAGTGATGGTTCAGGCCAAGGCAGGTGTTGATTTGGATGATTTAGCGGTAGATGTTACGCAGTTGATGCGACAGTATCGCAAATTAAAACCTGGCAAAGAGGCCAATTTTGCGGTGAATAAAATGACCATGATTACGGATGCCGTATCACAATTGTTTACGCAAATCAAGAATATTGGTATTGTCATTGGAGGATTTGCGATGATTGTGGGTTGTTTTGGCGTGGCGAACATCATGTTTGTGAGTGTGAAAGAACGTACAAAAGAAATAGGCATTCAAAAGGCATTGGGCGCTCCACATTTGTTTATACAATTTCAATTTCTATTGGAGGCCATTTGGCTTTGTATCATCGGCGGGGTGATTGGGATGTTTTTTGTTTGGCTCACCTTTTTGGGGTTGAATGCCGTATTGAGGGAAACCATGGGCGAAGGATTCGCGTTGGTTTTGAGTGCATCCGATGCGCAATTGGGTGTTTGGGTTTCGGCATTGGTTGGGGTGGTGGCTGGTTTTATTCCTGCGACTCAGGCGGCTAGGTTGAATCCAGTTGAGGCAATGCGGGCCAAATAAGCGGCTTGTAAATAACCGGTTAATCTTCTGTAATTTTCTTGTTTAAACAACGATTTTAAAAATTGGGTTGTTTCTTTGTAGTTGAAATGATGAATTGGAGAAAATGGGCGCTTAGTCTTGGGTTGTTGATGGGTTTGGGTAAGTCGCTTTTGGCGCAGCCCATGGGCACAGGATCGATGCCACAGCAAGCGAATCGGATGGCAGTGGTGAGTGGCAAGGTGCTGGATTCTGCGTCGTTGAAGCCTTTGAATTTGGTGGTGGTTGAGTTGGTGAAGTTGGGTGAGAAGCCATTGTTAGAGGGTGGATTGACGGATACTACGGGTGTGTTTCGCGTTTCTGTACGTTCGGGTTTCGGGAAATATGTCCTCAAGTTAACGGCGGTGGGGTATCCGGTGTTGGAAATCGCCGATACGATTGAGTTGAGTGAGCAACAGCCATTGTTTAATTGTGGTACGATTTGGATGAACCGCTTGGAAGGTGTTGCCGAAAAAATGGAAGGCGCTGAAATTCGAGTATCGGGCCCAGTGATTGAAAATAAAATAGATCGTTTGGTATACAATGCCGGACAGGATATCACAGCCAAGGGCGGCTCGGCATCCGATTTATTGGCCAAAGTGCCGATGGTAGAGGTGGATATGGACGGGAATGTATCAATTCGCGGCAGTCGGAATTTACGTGTGTTGATCAATGGCCGTCCGTCAGGTATGATGGCAGGCAGTGTTGCTGATGCATTGAGATCTTTGCCTGCGGATGGAATTGATAAAATAGAAGTCATTACAAACCCCAGTGCCAAATACGATGCAGAAGGTACTGCAGGCATTATTAATATTATTTTAAAGCAGGTAAAGCTAAAAGGGAAAACAGGTAACGTGTCGAGTGGTTTGGGTACCCGCAGTGCGAATTTAAGCAGTGATGTATCGATTCAAAATGGCAGTACCAACTTTACTGTGCGTTTGGGCGGTCACTTTTGGCGTTCATGGGGCAGCGGATATACCAATAGAACGAATGCTATTCAAGGAGTAGGATATGCATTGCGTCAAGATAATACGGTGAAGAATTGGGGTGGGGGACCGCGACTGACGTTGAGTTCAGATTTTCAATTGGATAAAACCAGTGCCTTATCGGTGAGTACCACGTTTAGTACGCGGATGCGAAACTCTGACAACAAGGTAAATACGCTAACAGGATTGGATCAGCAGCCCTTGGATTTTTTATGGCGTCAGGTGACCGACAATTTTACCTACACACTGGGATTGGATGCCAACGTTGATTACAGGAAGACATTCAAAAAGGTAGGAAGGGAATTGGGAATATCGATGCAGTACAGCGGGAGTCAAGACAATACCGATTATTCCTTTTTGCGCTACAATCAATTGGGTAATGAAACCCGCAAGGAAACCAGTTTGAATATTGGGAAAAACAATGAAGTTACTGCTCAGATAGATTTTACAGAAACTTTGCATCCAAAAGTGATCTGGGAAGTGGGTTTGAAATCAACACTTCGTTCGGTGAAAAGTGATTATCATTTCGATAGTTTTAATTACGCTTCATTGAGTTATTCTTCCATTGAAGATCGGAACAATCAATTCGACTATTACCAAAATGTGTATGGCGGGTATTCTCAGTTTACATACAATGTGAGTTCACTGTATTCTTTCAAGTTGGGAGGTAGGTATGAAGCCACGGAGTTTGGGGGGGTGTTGTATCAACCCACCAAAGAATCTTATAAGGGATTGTCATACCAAAATTTTATCCCCTATGTGAACGTGAATCGGAAATTGGGTAAAGGAGGGTATTTGCGTGGGACATATACGCAACGAATTCAGCGTCCCAGTTTGTTTTATTTGAATCCCTATACCAATTTCTCGGATCCTTTAAATATTACCACGGGAAATCCACGATTGAGTGCGGAGGTATCGAATAATTTTGAAGTGTCTACGGGTAATTACGGCGCGGCAGGTGGTTGGGGCGTGAATGTATTTCACCGCAGAATTGGCAATGCCATTGAAACGATTCGCTCTGTTGGGCAAGACAAAGTATACCGTACAACTTACGGCAATATTGGGTTGAACTATACCACAGGATTTGATGTGAATGCCAATTTGAAAGGGAAGTGGAAAGGTCGTGATTGGACGGTCAATTTTAATGGTGGATTGGGCTGGGTAGATATTCGCAGTGGACAGGACACGGGGTTGTTGAAAGGGGCTAGAAATCAAGGGATTACGTATAATGCGGGTATTCGCTCTAGTTTGAAATTTAATAAGTACTGGCAAATGGAGTTGTGGGGTAGATTCAACGCACCCACATTTACGTTACAGGGTACGGCAACAAATTGGTTCTTTCACATGATCGGTGTGAAGCGACGGTTTAAGAATGACAAAGGTGGTTTTGGTTTTGGGTTGGACAATCCTTTTATCCCAAGGACGGATTTTATCACCAAGGCGAGCGGACAGGATTTTAATTATTACAATCTTCAGCGCATCAACATGTGGGGGGTGCGGGTGAATTTTGATTATAAGTTTGGTTCTATGACGATTGAGAAGCCGAAGCCGGTGTTAAGAAAGTTGCAGAATGACGACTTGAAGCCAGCGGGTGGACAAGAAGGTATGTAACTTGTGGATTAGTTAGCCACTGGGGAATGAGGAATTGAGAAACTAAAAAATAGATTTGCGATATGGAAATTACGGGTAAAATTGTACAAACATTGCCAAAACAGACTGGTAATGCAAAAAATGGTAGCACATGGGAAAAGCAGGAATATATCATCGAGGTTCCCGGTCAATATCCTAAGAAGGTTTGTTTTAACCTTTGGGGAGATAAAATTGCCAAATTCAACATTCAAAATGGTGATGATTTGACCATTGCTGTAGATGTGGAAAGCCGCGAATACAATGGCCGTTGGTATACAGACATCCGTGCTTGGAATGTTACAAAGCAAGGTGCGGTGCCTTCAGTTGGCGGTAATAATTCATTGCCAAATTTTGATGCTTCACCAGTGGGTGATTCATCGTCTTCTAGCAATGCAGCGAGTCCTTTTGAGGAAGATGACTTGCCATTCTAAGGCATTTTAAATTGTCATAAAATCTTCATGGCGGCGTTAAATGGCAACGTAAACGCCGAACAACGCGTCTAATACACTAAATTTGTATTATTCTTTGAGATTTATGAAGGTTTTATTACAACGACTTAGCATAAAATCGACACTTTTATTAGCGATTTTATTGTCTGCTTTTGCACCGGCGGTGGATGCTGCAAGTTATTATGTCTCTAAATCGGGGAATGATGCGAACAGCGGTTCTACCTTGGCTTTAGCTAAACTAACCATTACGGCGGCTGCGAATGCGGCTTCAACGGGTGATGTGATCTACATTAGCACAGGTTACTATGCTGAAACTGTGTCGGTTGGTAAATCTATGACCTTCATGGTGGATAGTGTTCAGGTGAACGAACTGTCCATGGCTGTTTCAGGTATTACCCTTACCATTGACGGGAATGCCAATGAAAAGTCGTTCAACATCAAGACCAAATTGACATTGACGGATGGACTGGTGAAAATCGGTTCATCTTTGAATGCTTTTAGAGCATTGGATGGGTGTACGGTTGGTGCTGGCTCCAAAACGAGTTACGTAGATGGTGCTGTGCATATTGGATTGACAAGTGGTTCAACCACCATGACTTTCCCTGTGGGTTCTGGTGCAGATTACCGTCCGGTATCGATTTCTTTCAGTAAATCGAATGCGAATTTGACATATTTTTGGTTTCAAGCCAAAGCGGGTGCGGCCCCTGGAAATGGTTCTTTGCCCACGGGTATTCGCAATTATTCTAAGATTAATCATTTTGTGGGTGGCACAGTTCCGGCTTTGGCGACCAATGCATCAAACTTTGCGGTGACCTTGCGTTACGATTCAGTTTCTTCCGATGATGGGGTGTTTGAAACTTCTACATTGAGAATACTGGGATATACATCGTCAACTACATGGGCCAATTTGGGTGGCACTGGTAGCGTAACAAGAAAAGGCCAAATTCAAACAAATAGCTTGTCAACCTTGGGCGGTACTTTTGCACTGGCATGTAGTTTTAAGGTGTTGTCGGCCACAGAGCGTATGACTGGTATCAATTTGTTGGGTGATTTAGAACCTCATGCGGCCTATAAATTAGTTGGGCGTTGTTCAGCTGATACCCTCAAGTTTACAGATTTGACACGCAGTAAAACGGCAATACTATCTTATAAATGGTCTTTCGGAGAAGCAGGTTCTACGAGCAATAGCGCGACAACAAGAAATGCAGTTCACAAATACTCTACTTCTGGTACCTACCGAGTGAGTTTGGTGACGATAAACGCCGATAACTACATTGATTCATGGGTTCAGATGGTTACGGTTTATGCCTCTCCATTTATTTTGAAAACAGTGAATAATGTTTGTTCTGGTGAACAAACGACCATGACGGATTTTTCGCAAGCCAATGGTGAAACGATTACGGGTTGGAATTGGAACTTGGGCGACGGTCCGCCGGCAACAATCAAAACATCAAAAACATTTAATCATACTTACACGACTTCTGGGGTATATAAAGTCATTTTAAAGGTTACTAC
>JAHEMG010000107.1 GCA_024643755.1 Flavobacteriales bacterium
GACAAACTCCAACATTTGATGCCTTTGGCAAATTCGTTGGGTTGTATCTCCTCTATTCGATCGATTAAGTAAAATCTCATGGCCGTTATCGTTCTGTAAAAGAACAGAAAAGCGCATGGATTTCCGACCGCTGAATTACGGAAAATCGCAACTGAAGGCCCTCGATTTTACGGAAAATCGCAAATCACACAGATAATTTATGGTATCATCCAAACCGACCATTGGAACGGCGCCAATGTCAACTCCTTTTGAAATGGTAGATTATTGTCTAACAAGCTTTTAGCAACCCTCACTTTATTGACCACGGTTACACGCTGGGCTTCATTCGATAAATTCATCATGACGAGCATTTTTTGCTTGCCCGATTTGCGATAAAAACTCACAACTTGGTGGTTGTTGTTTGGCGCATTTTCGTAGGTTCCATTGGACAATGCCGGATATCGTTGTCTCAGTGCGATGGTATTCTTGTAAAAATTGTACAGCGATTCAGGGTTATTCACCTGTTCTTCCAACGAAATGCCATCTTGGGGTTTTAGGTTGGCGTTTGTCCACCAAGCCCCCGAGTTTTCATACCAAAATGCCATGCCTTCACCCGCCCCATCGGTATACCAATCAAAAGTTTCTCTCCTACCAATGTCGTTTCCATCGGTGTTCCCGAAAGCATAAGCAGTTCCTTTCATCCCAATTTCTTGCCCATAATAAATCGATGGAATCCCGCCCATCATCAGCATCATCGCAGCCGCCAGCTTTTGTTTTTCAAGTGAAAAATTGAGCGATGCAAATCGATCGATATCGTGATTCTCAACAAACACAAACTGCTCCTTTCCCGCCGGCGTCTTCCGCAAAATCATCTCCGCATTTTCAATGATCTTCTGCTTATCCATGGCCAAAATGGCTTTCTGCAGCCCAAACCCAAACATCCGATCAACCGCTGCCTTTTCGAAATACTCAAAGCCATAATCTTCCCAATTGGCCTGTTCCGCAACAATTTTTATTTTTGGATTGATCGCTTTCAAAGAGACAATCAAGGGTTTCCAAAATTCAGCGAACAGGTTGGTGAGTGTTGGCTTGCCGTCTAAATGATCCATGGCATGATCCAATCGAAATCCATCCACCCCATCGTCAAATTTGCCATCCCGGTTTGGATCCAAAAAATAGGAGAACAATTGAACGTTGTAATCCAGCACTTTGGGACTCTTTAAATTCACGGTGGTCACGTGAACCACTTTTCTATCGAACCCATTCAACAGCCTCAAATCAAAAATCATGGTCGCAGGCACATCATGGGCTGAATCATCGAACAAAATGAAGTCACTGTAGGGCGATGACAGATTGGACACCGCATCCTTCCACCACAAATGTTGGGAAGTTACATACTGCGTTTCCATGTCGATGTAGATTTTCATGCCTCGCGCATGCACTTCCTTCACCAATGCCAAATAATCCTGCATCGTGCCAAATTCCGGGTCAATTTTCTCAAAATCATTCGCGAAATAGTTGTGGTAACAATCAGATTCATATAAGGGGAACAACAAAATCGAGGTAATGCCCAAATCCTGTAAATACGGGAGTTTTTTGCGCAGCCCATTCAAATCGCCATGCAAATCACCATCGCTATCGTAAAAACTGCGCTGACAAACATGGTACATCACCTCACCTTTTGGATGCTGTGAATTGGGCTTTTGAGCCTCCAAAATCGTGATGGAAAGCAAACACAATAGGCTCGTAAATACGGTTCTCATTTTCTCTAATTGTTGGTTGATTATTGATTGGTCATTTGAAACAGCAGACGTCCGCCCTTCACGATTTCATCGTAGCGAATGAAGTTTCTCTGAAGCAATTTATGGTTAAATGTGGGATCCTCTTGATAAATATTCTCTGTGGAGATGTGTTTGGCCTTGATCACAAACCGCCGATGGTTGGGTATGTTCAATACCGCTTTTTTGACTTGTGGACTGCCCAAAACGAAGGTCCCATTGGCTGGATTTACCGGATAAAACCCCAAAGACGATAAGATATACCACGCGCTCATTTGACCACAATCGTCGTTACCGATCATGCCATCCGGCGTATTGTTGTGAAATTCATTGATCACCTGGTGAATGTAGCGCTGGCCTGTCTTGGGCTGCAGTGAATATCCATACAAATAAATGATGTGATGACTGGGCTCGTTCCCGTGCGCATACTGTCCGATCATCGCTTCTTGACCCAAAAACTTATTGGGATTTTGAGATTTTGTGGTAAAAAACTCATCCAACTTCTGGGTAAATTCTTGCTGACCACCCGGCAATTCAATCAAGCCATTTACATCGTATTGAGCCGGGGTGAAGAAATACTGCCAAGCATTGGCTTCGGTATAATCGCCGGGATTGTTCAAGGGCGACGTTGCCATGAGTGGGTTAAACGGACTTCGCCACTGGCCATTCGCGTCTTTCCCCCTGAAAAAAGTCGTTTGAGGATCGTACAAATGCTTGTAATACAAGGATCTACGCTGAAACGCATTTTCTATGTCTGCTTGACCCATCTTTCGCGCCATTTCACGCACGCACCAATCATCGTATCCGCTTTCTAGGGTCCTCGAAACCGATTCGTTGTCCAATAAATCAAAGGGATAATACCCAAATTTGTTGTACACTTCCCAATCGGAGTTGATGTGGCTTTTTGTGCTGGTTTCCACCATCGCTTTGAGTGCTTCTGCGCCATCAAAACCCTTAAAACCATTGTGATAGGCCGACAAAATCATGGGTATCGCATGGTTGCCGATCATGCAATAATTGTCTTGTCCCCAAGCCGTCCAAATGGGCAAAAAACCCGCGGCTTTGTGGTGAAGCAAACAACTTTGTACGATGCCATCGATTTTCTCTGGCGCGATGATTTGCAGCAAGGGAAAGGCGGCGCGATAGATATCCCAATTAGAGAGGGTTGAGTAAAAGGCATTGTTTGGGGCGATTTGCACTACCCCATCGGCACCGCGGTATTTGCCATCCACATCGGCGATGTTGGCCGGCTGCAGGAGCAGATGATACATCGAGGTATAGAAAATTTCTTTCTGCTTTTGGGATGCTTGGATGTTGATTCTGTTGAGGTATCCGTTCCATGCGTTTCGGTTGTAGCCATACACTTTGTCAAAATCCCAGTGGTTGACTTCTGTTTGTAGATTTTGCTTGGCGCCATTGACATCCACGGTAGACAGGGCGATTTTTACGTTCAGTATTTTGGCATCGCCCAATTGGAAATCCAAGAGATATTGGGGCGCTTGCTGGCCTTCTTTTCTGGGCAATAGCGTTGATTTGGCGATGGGCTGATCAAATTGAATGATGAAGAAGTACTTGCGATTCACCCAATTGCTTGTGGAACAATATCCGGTGATGGTAATACTGTCTACAACTTGCACTTCACTGGCGAGCACCAGGGGTTTGGCGCTGTTTTCATCAAATACGAAGCGAAGTCCATGCTGCAAATCAACGAACAACTGCGCCTCTTTTTCGGGGTAGGTATACTTGTGAAACGCCACTCTTTCGGAGCAGGTGAGTTCAACCTTTACATCGTCTTTTTTGGTTAATGCGTAATACCCCGGGCGGGCGATTTCGGAGGTTTTGAAATAGGCGTTTTTGGCTTGTGATTTTTGAGGATTGATGGGCAGCAGCAGTATATCGCCCATTTCGTTGATGCCCGTTCCACTCAAACGGGTTTGCGAGAATCCCATCAGAAAGGTGTCTTGAAATTGGTAGCCACTGGTGTGATTCCAGCCAAAATCGCGGTTGTCGGGACCCGGTTGAACCATACCAAACGGCATAGATGGCCCAGGGAATGTATGTCCAGTGCCATCGGTACCGATGAATGGAATCACATACTTCGATTTGTATTGGGCATGGAGCGATTGTAGGTTACACAAAACCAATATCAACAGCGATATGCGATTTGGGGCTGCTCTCATTTGCTTGTAAAATGTTGCTGCAAATACTGTTTCATTTGCAAATTGACTTGCCATTGATCGGCCATGGGATCTCTGCTGAAAGGGGCTTGCGGCATATAAGGAAAAGGTCCGAATTCGGGCGTAATGGTGAAACGTGATTTGTTTGCTTTTGTGTGATGTTCGATAATTTCTTGCCACCAAGACCGATATCGCGCCAAGTGATGGGCCCATTCCGGTGCAAATGGGTTGTTGACTTGCGGACTTTGTTCAAAACCAACCCGGGCATGAATGTGTGCGATGTTTGGATAAATTTGAGTCAATAAATCATGCTGATCGTGTAAATCGCTTTCAGAAACCACACAAAAATGGGACAAATCCGCCACCAATTTGAGTTGAGGAAAAATGGTTAGATATTGTAAAAGTGTTCTGAGGTGAAAGGAAAATCGCCCCCGATGTATTTCGTGCCAAAGGGGAATACCGGCTGTTAAAACGACCTGTTCCGCTTTTGCGATGATATCAATGTTATCGCTCCAATCATAGTAATCTTTACCGGTATGCGAATTGATGGCATCTGGCGACAAAGTGGTTAAAAATTCCAAGCGATGTATCATTCGATGGGTATACTCCGAAACTGATTCTTGCGTTGCGGGCAAAACTTGTTGGGCGATAAACACAAAATCGGGATCCACCGTGTTTCTGATATGCTGTAATTCTGATAGAAACGCTTCAACAAAGGCCTCATCTTCCGGGAAGTTGATCTCCACGCCATTGTATCCGTTCGATAACGCCTTATGTAAAAATGATTTTGCAGAGAGATTTTCAGAACCCCAATAAGGACAAAGAAATTTGACTTTCATCGCTTACTTTGAATACAAAATTGGATTGAGCGGGGAATTAATAATCTCTCCAATGTTCGCGCCCGGACACCAGGTTTCCCAATCATTTTGTTGATTGATGTTATCCGGATTTTTTAAAACCATATCCCTGTCCATGTAAATAATCGTCATCACTTTTCGCATTTCATTGGTACGATTTGCCCCAGCGCGATGAAACACCCAACCGGAATGAAAGCTAACCTCTCCCACATCAAAGGGTTCAATGACGTGCTGAAAGTCTGTAACGCGCAATTTTTTTTGTAGTACTTCTTCGCTTTGATCGCCAATTTCCAATTCTCTGCCTTCTACGATTGCGTGGCTACCTGCACTGAATTCTAGGGGTCCCATCTCTAAAGGAGTTGCCTGCAAGGGTATCCATGCAGTTACCGTTTTATCACTCGACAATGGCCAATAATACTGATCGGCATGCCAAGGTGTAATTCCCCCTCCGGACTCTTTGAAAAGCGCTTGATCGTGGTAAAGTCTTACGCCATCCACTTGCATCAAATCCGCGGCAATTTTGGCGATGCGTTTGCTAAAAACAAGGGATTTTACGAGCTCATTTTCCGTCCACAAATTGAACAGCTGCAAAAATGCTTTTCCATAAGTGGTTCGATCCTCAAGGGCTGTGGTGACTTGGTTCATTTTATCCACTTGGGCCGATATGTGTTCGTTAAAAAACTGAAGGGTATCAACATCAAATACTTGCTTTAGTTTGATGTATTGGTATTTGACATAGAAATCGATTTGATCTTGAGTTAAGATATAGGGGGTGTCCAAAATTTCTTGGATGGATTGGTTAAGGGTTGATTGCATGATATTTCGAATCGATTAAACAGGATAATTCAACTTCAACAATAACGATTCAATTGGGGGAATTTTAGTCGAAAATGATAAATTTGTAATACTATATTGAATTTTAAATCCTCAAAAGCATAAAAATTGGTTCATAAAATACAATGAAAGCCATTTTAGAAGACATACCCGCCATCAAAGGCGCTTCCAGTTTCTATGCGAGACACCTTGTTGTACCCTCCTTTGAATTCAAGTGGCACTATCATCCAGAATACGAGCTCACCTACATTGTTCAAGGAGGCGGATACCGCATCGTGGGCAATTCACATGAGTATTTCACCGCCGGCGACTTTGTATTGTTGGGTAGCAACCTACCTCATACTTGGTGGGGCACTTTGGACAACAACGAACCCTCGGAAGCGATCGTAATACAATTTTCAAAGGAATTCATCCAGCCTTTTTTAGGTCTACACGAAAGCAAGCAAATCCAAGCCCTATTAGACAAATCGACCAAAGGACTTCGGCTGAAGGCCACTGAGGCATTGATTGGCAAACTCTATGGCATGATGCAACTTGAGGGCATGCAAGGTGTATTGGGTTTGATTGGGATCCTGCACGACTTATCACAACAGCAGCCAATCGCCATTGCCTCCGGAACCTATCAAAACGTATTATCAAAGAAGTTCGAAACCCGAATCAACAAGGTGTGTACCCATTTGCAAATCCACTGCTGCGAGCCCATTCGATTGAAAGAAGTGGCCGATTTGGTCTGTATGTCGGAAAGCAACTTTTGCAAATTCTTCAAAAAAGCCACGAGCACCACTTTTTCTGACTACATCAATGATTTGC
>JAHEMG010000116.1 GCA_024643755.1 Flavobacteriales bacterium
TCATACCAATGCTTTGAAGCAGGTTTTTCCGCGATTTTTAAAGACTTTGTTGTGTCTGTTAGGGGCTCAAGTTCGTTTGCTACAACCGAAGTGATACCGATTGAAAATGTTGTCAGGGTTAAAAGAATGTTCTTCACAGATGAAACTATTGTTATGTAATTGTAACGCGATGCAAAAATGATTAACAATGCGTTTACATGAAGTTAAACTAACAATAATTGTATGTTACCAAATTGTTATCTAAACAAATTGGATAAACAGGAAATCAGCGGTGTTTCCTGAATTGGTAAAATTTGAAAGTAATGAGAGAGAATTTTTTAAAACTTCTCAGCGATCCACGGTTTTGTTGCGTGGGTGTATTTGGGCAGATGCACCCGCTGTTTTAATTTCACGAGACTGCTGTATGGCCCCTCCGAAATGAATAAATTGATAATCCATGAGGGCACTTCTCCCGCTGGGTCGAGCATCAAGAAATACTCACATTTGTTTTTGTTCTTGGCGATGGGTTTGATGGTCCAAGTGGTCCGATTTTTTTGCACCCTCACTACACCAGCCACCACCGGAAGCACTTTGGGTACGGAATGGGTGATGAGCGACACATCCAATGTGTGCGGGTCTTGTTTCAACTGGTAATGACCGCAAACGTCTCTATCATCGAGTGGCCAAGGCGTTTTTACCCGCTGATACACTTCAAATTCCATGGGGTTGATTTGTTTGATGACCCTTGCTTCGGTCATTTGATAAATCCATTGGGGGTAAGAGGTGATATCGGTAAGACAGGCGATGGCGGTATTGATGGAACAGTCTAGCTCCAATTCAGCTTTGATTTCTTTGATGGAGGAGCCCGTAACGGCGCGTGTAAATACCTTTACCCCATGGCCTGATTTGGAGGGACTCCAAGGGTTTTCAGGCGCAACAATCCAGGGGGTGGCACACAATATTGCTGTTACCAATAGCAATTTCATCGTTGCGAAAATACGAGAATATTTGGCAGTAGTGAAAACGTTATGGGATGAACTATTTGTTATTCAAAGGTTTGATGGCAAGAAATTGAACCATGAGCACAATGCCACAGAGCAGGAGGCCGATGCTTTCGCGGGCTAATTCGTTGTTGGCGGTTTTCATTTCTGTGCCAAATCCTTCCCATTGTGGTGGAAATTGCAGATAGCAGCCGAGCATCATCGCCAAAGCGACAAAAAGATAGAGCCGCTTAAGTTGAATGACCCACGCCTTTTTCAAATAGACAAAACAAAGTGCAGCAGTGAGTGTGTAGACAAAAATCCAAATCGCTGGGTCTGGATCATTGAATTGCACCGAAGCAAATAAGAGGAAAATAATGCCCCAAAATAGGTTGATGAAATACTTGAGTGCCGCGATTAATTTTTTCATGGGGTTTGGGATTAGCGCGTGGTGTTTTTGAGAAAAATGCAGGCAGGACCAGCAGCGAATTTTTTCACTTGCTCTTGACTCATGAAACTTTCAGGTCCCATCGATAGATTGCCAAAAACCAGATCTTGGTCGCCGTCACCATCTACGTCGGCCGCATCCATCGTGAGCCATCGCCCAATGTCGTAACCCGGCAATGCATACGGCTTGAAATCCATCTTATTGTTTTCTAAATACACGGCGGCTTCTTCGTGTTGTGAGAGGAAATCGGCAAAGAACGAAACGGTGATGATGTCTTGGTCGCCATCGAGGTCAAAATCCCGGGCCAATGCCTTGAAACAACCATGGATGGGGTAGAAATAGCCTTGTTTTACTTGGTTGTTGCCTTGGTTGAGATAGACGTAAACGCCATGATAATCTTTCAAAATCACGGAGTAATCGGCGTTATCCCCACAGGTATAAATGATGTCCAGTTTGCCGTCGCCATTCATATCGGCTAGGTCAAAACTATTGGATCCATAAACGGGCATGGTTTCAAGGAGTATGGCGGTTTCTTGGTAGCCGTTGCCGGTATTTTTGAAGAATACGATGCTTTCTTTGTTTTGCGCAAACAGGGTGAGGATGTCCTTTTTGCCGTCGCCATCCCAGTCGGCGATGCGCGAACAGATGGCCCCGGGGATATCGCGAAGGACTTGTTCTGTGTGCTTGTTTGCGGTGTTATAGGTGTAGGTTTGTCCTTTTAGGTGTCCGAAAGCATTGACCAATATCTGATTGGTTTGGGGCAAACGGAACGACATAACAGGTCGGGCAACTTCGGTGGCCACGGTTGAGGTGGATTTGGTTTGTGGGTTGAATTGATGCAGGCTTCCAATTTTGGCATTGGTGGGTTGAACGGAGCCGATGCAGGTGACAAGCCATTGGTTGGGGTTGGTAAAATCGACCCAAGTGGGGGCTGATGGAAAGTCTTGCGACCATTTGCGGGTTCCATCGGTATTGAAGCAGGCGAGGTTGCCTTTTTCGCCGAAGCTACCCATGATGATTTCGTTTTTGCCGGGCACCATCGAAACAAAGGTGGTCATGGGCATATTGCCCACTGCGGGGAACATGCCTGTTTGATGGTTGAGTTGAAACAAGCCATTGTCTTTGGCGATGGGGTATTTTCGATTTTGTGCAGGGAGGGATTCCGGTGCAAGGGTTTGGTAATAATGGAAGATTTTATCGAGGTCTTCGGTAGAAATTGTGGGCGATGAAGGGTAGATGCTGGCATCCACATTGGGATCGCTTTTTTCATTGAAATAGGTTTCACCCAAGTGTTCGAAAATGCCCATTTTGGGCGCCATGATTTTGATTACCGCTTCCCAGGTGGTCTTGTCGAGTTTGTCGGCCGGCACAAATGCATGGCAGCCACTGCAAGCAGCTTTTACCATGGGTTCATTTTCTAGGGCGATTTTTTGCGCTTCCGGATCTATGTTGCTGTCGGTGTTTTCGTTAGCCCCACCGCAGGCGGTTAAAGCAATCAGGGCGATATAAAATGAATAAAATAAAGGTTTGCCTATAAGGCGCTGGGAGACATTCGCGTTCACCTTTGGTGAACGATTGCAGGTTCGAATTATTTTGTGGGGAGTTCAAATCCGACCGGCTGAATACCGGTTTCATTGAAAAAATGACATAGGTAAGACAACATGAAGGCATGTCGTTCCGCTGCCATTGCTTTGCCTGTATTCGTGTGCATTCTGTCTTTGAGCAGCAAGAGTTTTTCCCAGAAGTGGTTGAGACTGGGGTTCCCACCTTTTTTGTAGTCCTCTTTTGTCATGTTCGGGTTTGGTGGTACAGTGGGGTTGAAAATTTCGCTGCCTTTGAATCCACCATAATTGAATGTGCGGGCAATGCCGATAGCGCCAATGGCATCCAATCGGTCGGCGTCTTGAACCACGGCCAATTCATGGGAGTGAAAGTGGCTAGTTTCCTTGCCTCCTTTGAAGGAGATGTTTTCGATGATCAGGATGATGTGGTTGATTTGATCATGAGAAAGCACCCCGGGGAACGCGGGTTGGGCTTGGGTTTGGAGGAAGTGTTTGGCAGTTTTTGGTCCGATCGACTCATCCCCATCATGAAATTTTGAGTCGGCAATGTCGTGCAGCAAGGCAGCGAGTTCAACCACGGTAGAATCAACGGCTTCGGTGAGGGCAATTTTTTTGGCGTTGGTGTGAACGCGATGGATATGCCACCAATCATGTCCGCCTTCGGCGGACTCTAGTGTACGCTGAACAAATTCGGCTGTAAAACGGATGATATCCATAGATTCAAAGGTACTTTTTTGAGGTTGAAATATGACAAATTCGAGGTTTCCATCTGACCTTCATCATGGTTTTGGGGTAGATGTGCCGTCTATTTTTGTCCGCATCCATTCATAACCAATCCATCATGAGCATTTATCAACGCGCTGGCCAAATACCTCATAAGCGACATATCGTTTTTCGCAATCCCAATGGAAACTTGTACCATGAAGAGCTCTTCGGAACTGAAGGGTTTTCCAGCACATCATCTTTACTCTATCATTTATACCCACCAACGGTGGTGAAAGAGTTGGGTGAGCCCATCAATCATCGCCCAGAAATCGCGATCGAAGACAATCTCAAATGCTTGTCGTTTTTGGGCTTCGACGTTCCGCCAACGGCCGATTATTTGGAGAGCAGAAAGGTATTTTTCGTGAATGACGATATGCAAATTGGGATCGCATGTCCTTCCGCTTCCATGACCAATTACTTCTTTAAAAATGCCGATGCGGATGAGATGTTGTTTGTTCACCGGGGTTCGGGGCGATTAAAAACGATGTATGGCACAGTAGCTTTCGAATATGGCGATTATGTAATCATTCCAAGGGGTACGGTTTATCAATTGGAGTTTGACGGGACGGATAACAAGTTGTTGTTTATTGAATCGCATAGTCCGATTCGATCGCCCAAGCGCTATCGCAATGAATTGGGACAATATTTGGAGCATTCGCCTTTTTGTGAGCGCGATTTCAAGTTGCCCACCGATTTTGAGACGCACGATGAGCAGGGCGATTTCAAGATCATGATTAAAAAGCGTGGATTGGTATATCCTTATATATACGGCAATCATCCGTTTGATTTGGTGGGATGGGATGGCTACAATTATCCCTATGCATTTTCGATTTTCAATTTCGAGCCCATCACAGGGAGGATCCACATGCCGCCTCCGATTCACCAGCAGTTTGAGGGACACAATTTTGTGGTTTGTTCATTTGTGCCGAGGATGTACGATTATCATCCAGAGGCGATTCCTGCACCTTACCACCACAGCAACATTGATGCGGATGAGATACTGTATTATGTGGATGGTGATTTTATGAGCAGAAACAACATACAGCACGGTCAGTTTACGCTGCATCCTGCCGGTGTGCCGCACGGACCGCATCCGGGGGCCATTGAGCGGAGCATTGGGAAGAAAGAAACAGGAGAATTGGCGGTGATGATTGATCCGTTTAACCCAATAAAAATCACCAAAGAGGCCCTCAAATACGAGGTGGCTGATTACCATAAATCATGGATTTTAAAATAAATAGCATGGAAACAACCGATTTAACACAAGTAAAGAATTTCAATTATTCTGGAGAGAAGATTTTTGATGCCGCACAAGATTTTTTGCCCATCAACGGCACTGATTACGTGGAATTATATGTGGGGAATGCCAAACAGGCCGCTCATTTTTACAAAACTGCGTTTGGGTTTCAGGAGCTGGCGTATGCAGGCTTGGAAACCGGGGTGAGAGATCGTGTGAGTTATGTATTGGTGCAAGACAAAATCAGGTTGGTGCTCACCACGCCATTCGATCCCAACAGTGAGATATCAGACCATATTCGCAGGCATGGCGATGGGGTAAAGGTGATTGCTTTATGGGTTGACGATGCGCGTAAGGCCTATGAAGAAACAACAAAACGGGGTGCGAAATCATACATGGAACCCCATGTAAGCATGGATGAGCACGGCGAAGTCGTGAAATCGGGCATCCATACTTATGGTGAAACGGTGCACGTGTTTGTGGAGAGAAGGAACTACAAGGGGGTGTTTATGCCGGGTTATGAGGTTTGGCAAACAGAGTATCGCCCAGCGCCTACGGGTTTAAAGTACATCGATCACATGGTAGGTAATGTGGAGCTTGGGGCGATGAATCAGTGGTCGAATTTTTACGCCGATGTAATGGGGTTTGCAAATTTGGTCACCTTTGATGACAAAGATATTTCTACGGAGTATACGGCGTTGATGAGTAAGGTGATGACCAATGGCAACGGCAGAATCAAGTTCCCCATTAATGAGCCCGCCAAAGGGCTGAAGAAATCGCAGGTAGAGGAGTATTTGGATTTTTACCATGGTCCAGGCTGTCAGCACATTGCCGTGGCTACCGATGACATTGTTTTTACGATTAGTGAGATGAGGAAGCGCGGCGTGGAGTTTTTGTATGTGCCTGGTAGCTATTATGATACGGTGAAAGACCGGGTGGGAATCATCGAGGAGGATATGGAAGAATTGAAGCGATGGGGCATTATGGTAGACCGCGACGAAGAGGGGTATTTGCTGCAAATTTTCACCAAGCCGGTAGAAGACAGGCCAACATTGTTCTTTGAGATCATTCAAAGGAAAGGGGCGAAATCGTTTGGTAAGGGCAATTTCCAAGCATTGTTCGAGAGCATTGAAGCTGAGCAGGCCAGACGGGGTACATTGTAATTCAGGGAGGATTAATTTTCAGAAAATTGATGTTAGTTGAGGGAAGAATCGTTGAATCAGCGGTTATTTGCAGGTAGAATTTGAGAGCAACAACATGGACAGAGAAGAAATACTGAAGCGGATCGACGAGAAATACCGCGCCATTGACCAGAATCCAGATGTGCATTTGGAGGGA
>JAHEMG010000119.1 GCA_024643755.1 Flavobacteriales bacterium
GCTGTTGCGCTCCATCAATCCATTCATAACCAATTGGCTGAGGTGTTTCACGCGCTTTTCGATCAGGGCCGGTCCGATTTTTTGATAAAACTGCATGGCGGCTTTGGCTCCATCGTACATTGGTCCGGGGAATGTGCCATAGCTATAGCGTGAGGTTTTATTCACCAAATCGCCCAGCGAAGGGGGTATGGTGCTCATGTTGAAAGTATCCACTGAGTAGGCGGCCACGTGATGAATGGCAGATGTGGCAAGTATGTTTTCGGAGGCATAGAAAAAGCCGGTGCCAATGGGTCCCAATAGCCATTTGTGGAAACAGCCGCTGTAGTAATCGCAGCCTAGTTCTTTGAGGTTGAATTCAATCATGCCCAACGGGTGAGCCCCATCGATGGCCGAAATGATGTGGTTTTCTTTGGCCCACGCGCAAATTTCCTTGATGGGCAGTATTTGTCCGATCGTACAAGGAATATGCGGCAACGCCACCACTTTGGTTTTTGGGGTTTTTGCCTTTTTTACATTGGCCAAGGTCTCTGCAGCGTTGCTACCGAGCTCCACTACTTTCAATACAATGCCTTCCGTTTTGGCCCGATAAAGCCAAGGTGCACAGCCCCCAACATGTTCGTGTCGGGTGATGATGACTTCGTCTCCTTTTTTCAGGGCGATGGCCCTGCAGGCCAGGTTTACGCCTTCACTGACATTTTTGGTGATCGCCAATTCGCTGCCTTTGCAACCCATGATTTGACCCAGTTGTTCCTCAAAGCTCCCGTCGTGCATCGGATAGGCCGCATTTTCGGCCAGATTTCTGAACGATTTGTTCAGGGCTTCAAGCACAGGCAATGGCGTGATACCCATGGTGCCATTGTTCAAGAAGGTGATTTTGGGATTCAGTGGAAACAATCCGCGGATGAAATCCCAGTAGGCACTATCGGCTTCGGGCTGCTTTTGGCTGGGGTCTACGGGCATTGGATGCTGAGCATCTTTCAGCCATTGCTGTAGCCATTGGTCTTGAGATTTGAGCTTTTCTGTAGTGGAAATTGAAAGGGGCGATTTTCCCATCAAACTACCTACAGTGAGTCCGGCGCCTAGGGTAAGAAAGTGTTTGCGTTCCATAGAAAAAGGGTCGAAAATGCATAGTTACAAAAATTATCGTTCAAACCGCCTCAAATCGTTCCTATTTTTGCAGCTGTAACGATATCGTCATCGTCAATTCAAGAAGAAATGAAGGTATTAGGCATTATGAGTGGTAGTAGCATGGACGGGGTAGACCTGGCGCTGTGTGAAGTCAATGAATCGGCCCAAGGCTGGCAGGTGGAAATTCTCGCAGGGGTTACCGTGCCTTACAGTGAAACCTGGCGTGTGCGCTTGAGCCAACTGCGGTATCAAAATGCCGAGCTGTATGCCAAAACCGATGTGTTTTATGGTCGATACCTGGGCGAATTGGCCGCGGCATTCTTCCAACAAACGGGTTATACGGCTGATTTGGTGGCATCGCACGGACATACCATCTTTCACGATCCGAAGGGTTGGCTAACGGCCCAAATTGGTGATGGGGCAACCTTGAATGCATTCTCAAAAGTACCGGTGGTGTCTAATTTTCGTCGGGCCGACGTTGGTTTGGGCGGACAGGGTGCGCCGTTGGTGGGGTTGGGTGATGATTTGTTGTTTTCAGACTATGATTTTTGCTTGAATTTGGGCGGATTTTGTAATGTATCGGCCAAGTATCAGGGAAAGCGCATCGCCTTTGATATATCGCCCTGTAACATCGTTTTGAATCGATTGGCGCGGGAGCGTGATTTGCAGTACGACGAGGATGGCGCGATTGCCGAGGCCGGACAAATTGACTATAGTTTGTTGAATGCGTTGAATGAAATTGAATTTTATCAGCGATCGTTTCCCAAGAGTTTGGGTCGGGAATGGATCAACAAGAATTTCTGGCACATAGTTCGGGAGTTTGATGATTTGTCGCTCGAAGACCGCATGAAAACGTTGGTCATGCACATTGCCGTACAGGTGCGGAAAGCATTGGAACTGATTGCGGAGAAGCCGTTAGAAGACTGCAAATTGCTGGTTACTGGGGGTGGTGCATTTAACAAGGCATTGATAGACCACTTGCGCGCTGAAACGGAATGCGATGTGGTGGTGCCCGAGGCCAACTTGGTGAATTACAAAGAATCCATGATTTTTGCTTTGCTTGGCGCTATGCGGGTGAAGAATTTGAATAATACATTGAGCTCTGCAACTGGGGCTAGCGCTGATTGGGTGGCTGGGTCGTTGGATGGCGATTTTAGTCAGCTCATCGCACAGAAATAATAGATACGCTAAGTAAATCGAACTGTAAAATACGCATCGTGAAATTAGAAAAACTGATAGAAAAATTTGAAGGCAAACAACCTGAAATCGTGTTTGCTTGGAAGGACAGTGAAACCGAAGCCGAGGGGTGGGTAGTCATCAATTCATTGCGCGGTGGCGCAGCGGGTGGTGGTACGCGCATGCGGAAGGGTTTGGATCAGCGGGAAGTAGAGAGTTTGGCCAAGACCATGGAGGTTAAATTTACCATTGCCGGTCCGCCAATTGGAGGTGCCAAAAGTGGTATCAATTTTGACCCTGCCGATCCCCGCAAAAAAGGGGTGTTGGAGCGTTGGTATAAGGCGGTAAGACCCATTTTGAAGCATTATTACGGTACAGGTGGCGATTTGAATGTGGATGAAATTCACGAAGTGATTCCGATGACAGCGAATTTGGGCATTTTGCATCCTCAAGAGGGTGTGGTGAATGGTCATTTAACCCATTATTCCGCGGAGGATAAGTTGAAAGCCATTTCTCGTTTGCAAACGGGGGTTTTGTTGCCGATTACGGATGAGCGATTGACACCTGATTTGTCGAAAAATTATACCATTGCCGACATGATTACCGGATGGGGTGTGGCCGAGGCCGTGCGTCATTACTACGAGGTGTATGGTGGATTCATGAACGGCAAGTTGGCGATCATCCAAGGTTGGGGCAATGTGGCTGCTGCTGCGGCGTTTTACTTGACCAAATACGGTGTGCGGATTGGTGGAATCATTGACCGCGTTGGTGGAATCATAGAGCCGAAGGGGTTGGGACATGATGAAATCGTTGAATTATTCAATAACCGCAATGGCAATGCGTTGAATGCGCCGAATATGCTTTCTTTTGAAGAGGTTAATGAGCGCATTTGGGATTTGCCAGCAGAGATTTTCATTCCCGGCGCTGCATCGCGTTTGGTAACTGAAGATCAGGTGTTGCGTATGGGTAAAGCGGGTATCGAGGTGGTGAGCTGTGGAGCGAATGTGCCATTTGCGGATAAGGAGATCTTTATGGGACCCATTAGCACCTTGGCTGACAATCAATTTGCGGTAATTCCTGATTTTATGGCCAACTGCGGTATGGCGAGGGTGTTTGGTTATTTGATGAAACAGGATGCCGAAGTGACCGATGTGGCCATCTTTAAGGATGTGAGTCAGATCATTCATGGCAGCATGATGCGTTTGCGTCAGTTCAATCCCAAGAGCACCGGACTGAGCGCCAAGGCCTTGGAAATGAGCTTGACCGATTTGGTATAAACCCATCGCCCAGTAGACAAACAGATTTTTGCCTAGAACAAAGAACAATTAAGAACAATCCATTTTCCTGAATACTCATCCATTATGAAATCCATAGAAACCCGTTTTTGCGAGTACGTACAAATTGATACACAGAGCGACCCAAACAGTCCTACCCAGCCAAGCACCGAGAAGCAGAAGGATTTATCGCGTGTATTGGTGAAGGAGTTGTTGGAAATGGGGTTGAAGGATGCCCATTTGGATGAATATGGCTACGTGTATGCCACATTGCCTTCGAATGTGGATCACGAGGTGCCTGTGTTGTGTTTTTGTGCGCATGTGGATACGTCGCCAGATTGCACGGGTGCGGGTGTGAAACCTATTGTGCATCGCAATTATCAAGGTCAAGATTTGGTTTTGCCGGATGATACTACACAGGTGATTACCACCAAGGAGCATCCATATTTGTTGGAGCGGTTGGGTGATGATATTGTTACAGCGAGTGGAACTACGTTGTTGGGGGCAGATGATAAGGCGGGAGTAGCGGTGATCATGGATTTCGTGCAGCATATGGTGAATCATCCTGAGTTGCCGCATGGAGCGGTGAAGATTTTATTTACGCCTGACGAAGAAATTGGTAGGGGGGTAGACAAGGTGAATATTGAAAAGTTGGGAGCGCATGTGGGGTATACGTTGGATGCGGGTGAGCGTGGATGTTATGAGGACGAGACGTTTAGCGCAGACGGGGCGAAGGTGCATTTCTATGGCATCAGTGCGCATCCGGGTTATGCGAAAGGCAAGATGGTGAATGCGTTGAAATTGGCGGGTGAGTTATTGGCGATGCTGCCCTCGCAGGAATGGTGTCCGGAAGCCACCGAAGCCAAGGAGGGTTTTGTTCATCCTGTGGCGATGGGCGGTGTAGCGGAGCATGCTTGGGTTCAGTTTATTGTGAGAGATTTCAATACGGCGAAGTTGGCAGAGCATGAGGCGAGATTGCAGGGCTTGGTGGACACGGTATTGGCGAAGCATCCGGGCGCAAGTGCTAACGTGGAGGTTGCTGAGCAGTATCGCAACATGAAAGAGGTGGTGGATTTGGATCCGCGCATTTCTTCGTTTGCGGTGAAGGCGATTGAGAAGGCGGGTATTCCGGTACAGCTGACCAGTGCGCGTGGTGGTACGGATGGCAGTCGTTTGAGCTTCATGGGATTACCCTGTCCGAACCTCTTTACGGGTGAGATGGCTTTTCATGGTAAGCATGAATATGTGAGTGTTCAAGATATGGAGAAGAGCAGCGAAGTGTTGGTGCATTTGTGCGCAATGTGGGCTGAGTAAGTCCAATTTTATTGTCATGTATTTGTAAAAAAGACCAGCCCGATAGGGTGATGGAATTTTGTTGTCTTGCATCAAGCCGATTGGGGCCGGCAAGGGGATTTGAATTTTTACTCAAAAAAAAGCGAATTCGTATACTCAAAAATGATAAATTATTACAGTTATTTATCATTCAATGATAAATTATTTCCGTTACGAAAAATTAGAGCAATGATAAAATAATTTCACTGCTGTTTCGTTCCTGAAAATTCGCGTGAGTATCAGTGTTTATTGGCTGTTATCTAATTGACATCACTTCTTTAACTTGCGCACTCAATTTGCGCAGATAATCCCATTTGTGCAACATAAATGGAAAAAATACATACAAGAATATGAATCTTAAATTTACCAAATCAAAATTGATTGCGTTGGTGTTGGGGTTAACGGGCTGGATGAGTCAGTCTGAAGCCCAAATCTGCGGCGCAACCAACTCTTCTGGCTGTACAGGGGATTACCTCTCAGCCATCTCGTTCAAAAACACGGCGGGTACATCTTATTCTGTTTCTGGAATGAACTGTGCAAACACTGGAAGCTCGAACAAACTGATGACCAACGGTGCTGTGATGGACATTACACCCGGTGAAGACATCACCATGACCATTGAGAATACTTGTTCTTTCAGTGAGTATGTAGGTGTATGGATTGATTTGGATGGTGACAATACGTTTAGTGCTGCTGAGTGTATTGCTAAATCGAATGCTCAATTCGGGTCGATTCCGGTGAACACAACCAAAACAGCTACCTTAACAATTCCATGTGCTGGAGTGAAAGCAGGTAAAGCGATCATGCGTGTGCGTTGCATGTATAGTACATTTACGCCGTCTCAAGGTTGTGGAACCCAAGCGAATTTCGGAAACATTTTGGATTTCGAGGTAAACGTGAAGTCTGTAAATCCTCCAGTGGCTGATTTTGCCGTTCCTACAGGACCGAACTACACTAAAACCCCGATTACCTTTAACAGTACTGCCACCAACTCTGCATACACACAAATATGGTCGTTCCAATCAGGTACTACCGTTGTTGGAACTGGTGCAAAGGGAAAGGCATCTTGGCCAAACGTAGGTTATTATAACGTGAAATTGAAGCAACAGTTCTGCGGAATGGTTGATTCAATCGTTAAATCTGTAAAAATTGAAAAGCCAACAGCGGCTCCTACTGCGGATTTTATTGCCGGTAGCAACCAGGTGGAAGTATTCTATCAGGGTCAGTTGTTTGATTTGAGCACCAATGGTGCTTACAAGTGGGATTGGACGGCAACATCGCCCTCAGGGACCATTGTATATACAAGTACAGCTCAAAACCCCATTTTCTCTTTTGATGAAGAGGGATGGTGGGAAATCTGTTTGACATCACAAAACGA
>JAHEMG010000127.1 GCA_024643755.1 Flavobacteriales bacterium
ACGAGCGATACTGTTATCCATGATGTAAACGATGCTTACTATTCTCGTTCAGTAACTGTAACTGATAACTACTATGCTAAGTCTCAAATCTCTTTGACTAAGACTGGTAAAGTAGATGCTTACACCTTGGGTACTTATGTTGAAACTTACACTGCAACTGACGGTAGCGGAAACGTAACCACCAAGCAGCGTTTCATCAAAGTTGTAGACAGAATTGCTCCAACTATCACTGCACCTCCAGTGTCAGTTTGTATCGGAACTCCATTCTGGGCATTGTCAGGTTTGATCGTTCGTGATAACTACTACTCAGCTACGGATTTGACTCCTTTGGTGAAAGTATTGGGTCACAACGTGAACGTGATGGAAGCCGGTGTTTACTACATCAACTACTCTTTGGTTGATCCTTCTGGAAACGAAGCGGTTACTGTTTCTCGTCCTGTATTCGTAGCTTACCCACCAAACTGCTTCAATACCTACATGGGTACTGAGAACATGAAGTTGGAAGATGCGGTTTCTGTATATCCTAACCCAACTTCAGGTATCGTAACTGTGGGTTACAACTTGAATAACACTCAGCCTTTGAATGTTACAGTTGTAAACGCAATGGGTTCTGTAGTGGCTAAATTGGATAACGTACAGGGTGGATTCGGCGCTAGCCAGATCGACTTGACCAATGTGAGCGAAGGTATCTACTTTGTAAACTTGACCAACAACGGTCAAACTGTTACAAAGCGTATCGTTGTAAAACACTAAATCAATCTGATTTCATAGAGAAAGGCCTCGCGAAAGCGAGGCCTTTCTTTTTTTATATGCTTGTGGAATTTTACTTATTTTTGAATTAATTACTGCTGTGTTTAAAGGTCTCTCAAACGAATTCAAAGTTGGCGTACTCGCTGTTGTATCAATCTGCATTTTTTTTGTCGGATATAATTTCATGATGGGTAGGGATAATATCTTTACCAGAGGCAGAGATTTCTTCGTTCGTTACAACAATACCCAAGGACTATCCGTGGGTACTAAAGTGATGTTTAACGGCTTTAAAGTGGGTATGTTGCGGTCTTTGAAAATGGATGAAGATCAAATGATCGTGGCGAAATTGGAAATCACTTCCGATATGCCCATTCCAAAAGATTCTAAAATAAAACTTGAGTCTGCTTTGCTAGGAGGTGTTACCTTAAAACTTATTTTGGGTACAGCCAAAGAGCAAGCTGAGGATGGTGATGAGTTAGCCGCGGAGTATACGAGTGATATTTTTAATATGGTTAATTCACGTATTGTGAATGTGACAAATAGTGCCGATTCTGTGATGGGTACTTTGAATGATTTCTTTCATAAAGACGGCTTAAATAGCGCTATAGGGGAACTGCCTTTGGTTTTGCGGGAGTTGACCAGAACAATAGCAGAAATTCGTTCTACGGTGTCTATGATACAGCCAGGATTGGCGTCTACAGCAAAAGGGATGGGGGAGTTCTCATCTAGTTTGCCTGAGTATGATCGACAGCTTCGCGAAGGATTGGGCCATTTTAATCAGTTAGGACGTCAGGTTGATTCTGTTCGTGTGGCGGAGTTATTGAATAATCTGAGTGTTTCAAGTGGCAAATTGGCTTCACTGATGACGAAGTTAGAGGCGGGTGAGGGCAGCGCGGGTAAATTACTGAATGATGATCAGTTGTATTTGGATATTTTAAAAACGAATGCCGAATTGCAGAAAGTCATGTTAGACCTGAAAAAGTATCCTGAGAAGTATATCCCAGTGCCGGGTACAAAGAAACAACGCAAGAAGGCCAAGAAGCAAAGCGCCTTGGATACGGCTGTTTGGAATTAACAATAGGGTTTGAATCAGGCGATTGCCTTGCCGTTTTTATTTTTTAAATACTCGTAGAGACTGATCATCCAAGTCATATACAGGAGGTTGTAGAAAAAGTCTTCAAAAGGTATAGTACCAATACGAAATCCCAAGTTTTCCGAATCGTTGTATATCAACACAGGGTTTGCAGTGAGTATGCCGTTAACAAATGCCATTGGCAATAGTGCAATAGTCCAAGCCAACAGAAGGTAACTCAAGTGTTGCGTGAAATTTACCCAGTATAAAATGAGAAACGTGATGGCAAGTAAGCCAAAAGTGCTCCATGTATAGCTATGTCCCGGCGCTAGTGCCATCATTGTTATACATAGCGCGAGAATGCTCCAGATCATGGTATTATGCCATTGGGGTTTGCTGATAGTTGGGAAGTATGCATTTAAACAGGCATAAATGAATAAGCAGGCGTATGGAACCACAATGAAGAATAGATATTCTTCAAGCGGTAGATTACCCATGAATGAGCCTAATAAAAATGATGAATTGAATTTCCATACACCCGTATGTGTGGCAATGATATCCCAAAGGATGTAGGCGACGCTACTGGGTAGCATTGACATCATAAACCACTTCCACTCTTTGTAGAAAGCGACTTTTTTGTCGAAGGACAAGCAAAAGGGACCCGTTATGGTCAGTAGGATGAGGGTGATGTAGGTGTATTGGCTTTGTAGCAGATTCACGTATGGGTCTATTTAGGCTATCTGGAAGCCGTAGACATCTGCGTAATCTTTCAATCGCTCACGCAAAATTCTACGTGCTACAAAGATGCGTGTTTTTACCGTGCCGATGGGAATTTGTAACTCCTCGGCAATTTCATGGTATTTGTACCCTTCGGTGTTGAGTTTGAAGGTGACACGCAGGTCGAAAGCTAAGTCTTCGATGGCACGATCCAAGTCGCGGCGGATGAATTTGGTTTCCGCGTCGTTGTCTGTTTTGTGTGATGGCAAGTCGATGAAGTAGCTGTTGTCGGTGCTATCAATGAAGGTGTTGCGTTTCATATCCCGACGGTAATTGTTGATGAAACTATTCTTCAGGATGGTGTAGAGCCAGCCTCGGAGGTTGGTGCCTTCTTGAAACTTTGCCTGATACCTGTAGGCTTTTAAAACGGTTTCCTGCACCAAATCTTTGGTTTCATCCATGTTGTGCGTCAATGAAAGTGCGTAGTTACGCAAAGGCATTAATTCTGCAGCGATGAGTTGGTCGAAGTCGTTTTGTATAGCGTTCATAGTGATAACTTACACAAATGTCCACTTTTGTCTAACTTGTACCTAATTTTTTGTCTAAGTTTGGTTGTTAAAAAGTTAAACAACAAAAATGTTAATTTCTGGTCTTTGATGACATGTTGAACTTGTCTAGCATGGTTTGGTAGCTCGTTGTTTTCTTGAGTCCTTGTTTTTATTGGGCTTAGAGAGGTTTAGTGTTGGATTTTGATATCGTTCGGTGTGGGTGTTGTTGGTTGTGTGGAGGTATTTTGTTTAGGGTTGGTGTGGATAAGTGAAACAAAAAGGGCTCCCATTGGGAGCCCTTTTTGTTTCACTTATATGTTTAAGTGGTTATTCTTTTGGTTGGTGTTTACACCAATACCACAACTTTGTTTTTCAATACTTCCACCAAGCCACTTTTGATTTCGAAAGACAGTGTTTCTTGTTTGTCTTTGATTTCAATGCTGCCTGCTTTCAAGTTGGCGATCATGGGTGCGTGGTTTTCCATCAACTGGAAGCTACCATTCACGCCAGGAAGTGTAATTACTTCTACTTCGCCGCTGAAAAGGGATTTGTCGGGTGTTAGTAATTCAACAAACATGATGATTAGGCGTTAGCTTCTTCCAACAATTTCTTGCCTTTTTCTACAGCATCCTCAATGGTTCCAACCAAGTTGAAAGCCGCTTCAGGATATTCATCCACTTCGCCGTTCATGATCATGTTGAATCCTTTGATGGTTTCTTTGATGTCAACCAAAACACCAGGGATACCTGTGAACTGTTCTGCTACGTGGAAAGGTTGAGACAAGAAACGCTGTACACGACGTGCGCGGTGTACCACCAATTTGTCATCTTCGCTCAATTCATCCATACCCAAAATGGCGATGATGTCTTGAAGTTCTTTATAACGTTGGAGCAACTCTTTTACGCGTTGTGCACACCCGTAATGTTCTTTACCCAATACGTCTTCGCTCAAGATACGGCTGGTAGAATCCAAAGGATCTACAGCAGGGTAGATACCCAATTCCGCAATTTTACGAGACAATACTGTTGTTGCATCCAAGTGAGCAAATGTGGTTGCTGGTGCTGGATCCGTCAAGTCATCCGCAGGAACGTAAACGGCCTGAACGGAAGTAATAGATCCACGGGTGGTAGAGGTAATACGCTCTTGCATCGCACCCATCTCTGTTGCCAAAGTAGGTTGGTAACCCACGGCGCTAGGCATACGACCTAACAACGCTGATACCTCAGAACCTGCTTGGGTGAAACGGAAGATGTTATCGATAAAGAACAAAATGTCCTTACCAGCGCCTGTGCCATCGCCATCACGGAAATATTCTGCAACAGTCAATCCGCTCAAAGCAACACGAGCACGTGCTCCGGGAGGCTCATTCATTTGTCCGAATACCAAGGTAGCCTGACTGTTTTTCAATTCTTCCATATCAACGGCATCCAAATCCCATCCACCGCTTTCCATGCTGTGTTTGAATGCTTCGCCATATTTAATAACGCCAGATTCGATCATCTCGCGCAACAAGTCGTTTCCTTCACGGGTACGCTCACCTACACCAGCAAATACTGACATACCTGAATATGCTTTTGCGATGTTGTTGATAAGCTCCATGATCAATACGGTTTTACCTACACCGGCACCACCGAACAAACCAATTTTACCCCCCTTTGCGTAGGGTTCCAACAAATCGATTACTTTGATACCTGTGTACAGAGGTTCTGCACTGGTGCTCAAATTGTCGAAAGTTGGTGCGGGTTGGTGAATACCACGTCCGTTGTCTTTAGAGAGTTGTGTCATTCCATCAATGGCATCGCCCACTACGTTGAGCAGACGTCCACGGATTGACTCACCCACGGGCATGCGAATTGCATCGCCTGAATCCACGCAGTCAATTCCACGACGCAAACCGTCGGTACCATCCATCGCAATGGCGCGTACCATGTTTTCGCCTAAGTGCTGCTGTACTTCGAGCACCAAGATTTGACCGTTGTCTTTCGTAACGGTGAGAGAGTTGTAAATTTTTGGGAGGGTTGATCCGGGTTCGTTGAAACTTACATCGACCACAGGACCAATGATTTGAGATATTTTACCTACGTTGGCCATCGTGAATTTTCGGTGCGCAAAAATACACTAAGGATTCGCCATCTCCAAAGGTTTTGAAAAATAGTTCTCGTTCAAGTGAAAATGTTTTGTGTATTGCTTAGGTTGGATCGATTTTTGGCCGTGATTCGGCTGAAATTCTGCACTCTCCGATGTAAAAAATCGTTAACTTCGCGTCTTTATTCATGGATCGCAATACAGTCATTGGATTTTCGCTCATTTTTCTAATCCTAATCGGTTACTATTGGTACACTGCACCAACGCCTGAGCAACAAGCAGCTTTTCAACGTCAGCAAGATAGTTTGGCCAAAATAGAATCAGCACAAGCATCGCCCAGCAAAAGCGCGACAGCCGCAGACGCTTCTGTGATTAAAAAGGATATCGTAGTTGATTCAGCTTTGACCGGCACTTTGGGTTCGATGGCTACTCAATTGAAAGGGGAGTCACAGTTTGTTACCCTCAAAAGCAAGCAGTTGAGTGTTGACATCCGCACCAAAGGCGGTAACATCGGAAAAGTTGTTCTCAATAACCACAAACGTTCCGATTCCTCTGCCTTAGAATTGCTGTCGAACCTAGACGCATACAACCAATGGTTCTTTGAGTTGTATACCGCAAATGGTACCCTAAACAGCGGTGATTTTTACTGGCAAGCCATCAAGCAAACGCCCAACAGTGTAACCTTGCGTTTGGGTGATTCTGCGAGATATATCGATCAAACCTATACATTGGATGAAAATGGCTACACAGTGAAGCATTCGTTGGCCTTGAAAGGGATCGATGAATTGGTGAAGTCTAGAACCTCTGGAATCAAAGTTTTCTGGCGTGCACAGTTGCATAAACAGGAGCGCGACATGAAGTGGGAGTCACAAAACACCACCGTGGTGTACAAAATGTCGGGAGAAGATGCCGACAAATTGGATGTGGCCAGTCCGGACGCCGACGAACTAAAAAACAACCTCGAATGGGTTGGCTTCAAGCAGCAATATTTCTCTGCCATTATGGTGGCTGATTCAGGGTTTTCTTCCGATGCAAAAAT
>JAHEMG010000139.1 GCA_024643755.1 Flavobacteriales bacterium
GGTGGGGAAAGAGTATCAAAACACCACATTCGCGTTGAGAGTTATGGTACAGTAGACGAGCTCAACAGTCACATCGGCATGATTCGCTGCCATTTGAAAGGCGAACAAGAAGAAATCTTATTGGCGGAGGTACAGAACGACTTGTTTACCATTGGATCATATTTGGCATCAGCGCCAGGATCGAATTTGAGCTTACCCGCATTGGGAGAAGAAAAAATAGGTCGGCTCGAATCTGAAATTGACCGATTAACCGCGGTGTTACCCGAGTTAAAAAACTTCATCCTTCCTGGCGGTTCTATCCAAGGCGCCCAAGCTCATGTAGCCCGCTGCGTTTGTCGGAGAGCCGAACGCCTAGTCGTTCACCTTAGAGATATCGAAGATGTACCAGGATTTGTGGTAAAATACCTCAATCGTTTGAGTGATTACCTGTTTACGCTCGCCCGCTTTTTGGATCACCAAAATGGAGGTGTTGAAATCATCTGGAAACCCGAGAAGTAAAATTTCAAATTCAACTTTACAAAAAACAATTTTATCCATACATTTGTTGTAACAAATATCAATATGAAAAAGAATACATTATTCATCGGATTGGCTGCAATGGCATTGGCCATGGGTTCTTGCAGCAACGCAACAGAGACATCTGCTGCAGATTCAGTAGCACAAGCAGATTCAACTGCTACCACCTACACGGTTGACGCCGCTAGCAGCACTTTGGGCTGGTTTGGTACACACTCAGTAGGAACAGGTGATCACAACGGCACAATCAACATCAAAGAAGGTTCTTTGAGTTTGGCCAACGGAAACATCACTGCTGGTTCATTTGTGGTAGACATGACAAGCATCAAATGCACAGATTCATTGCCTGCGGAGTACTTGACAAAATTGCACGGACATTTGGCTGCTGAAGATTTCTTCAACACCGCTAAATTCCCAACTGCAAAATTTGAAATCACTGCTTGTGAGGCTAAAGTTGACGGTGAAAACACCCATGTGATCAGCGGAAACTTGACTTTGCGCGATTCTACCAAGAACATTTCTTTCCCAGCGAAAGTAACTGTGGCTGACGGTGTTACCGCTACTGCGAAGGTTGTTATCAACCGTTTGGATTGGGGAATCAACTACGACAAAGACAACATGACTTTGGCAGAAGCTGCTCAAAAGAAGTTGAAGAATGGAGTTGTTAGCAAAGACATCACGTTGAACATCAACTTGTCTGCGAAAAAATAACAATTTGAGTGTCGTGCCGTTTACGGCAATACAAAGAGAGGGGGCCCGCGCAGCGGGCCCCCTCTCTTTGTATACAACTCAAAATTTATTCTTACTGTGAGACCGAAAAACTCAGCACCAACAGTAATTCAAGTCATCAATTAACCCATGCTTCTGTTCCCCACCCAAACAAATCGGCGGTTCACATATTGCGCATCGGTAAATGAAGCGTTACCACTCGGATTACCACCCGTTACATGGAAATCACTGAATGCCGCATGCTGATTCACAAAAGCAGCACCCGTAAAATTGAAACTCACAGGGGTAAATACCGCATTCATCGCATCTTCAACTTCTCCCTTAAATGCTTCATTCGTACTGTAGCAAGAGCAAGTTATTGCACCCAATTCTGCAGCGCAGTTCGCAGTTAACGCCAAACTATGTGCAGCGCTTTCAGTTTTAACTACAAAAACGATCGGACCAAAACACTCGTGTTTCCAAGATTTTTCATCCGATGCATCTACCGCAATTACCGTGGGCGATGCGGTGCGTGCGTCTGGAAACTCTGGATTTACAATATTCATGGAAGCCAAAGCAACGGCATTGCCTGCAGCGGCCTCCACCGTTTTAACACGAGAAGAAGTAATATCGTTCTGAATAGCACCCAAAGTACCTGCGCCCATCTTCGGATTTTCCGCCAAACCTTTCACCGCATTGGCAATCCCCGCAACTACTTCATCATAACTCAAATGTCCATCAGCCGTAGCAACACCCGATGCTGAAACAAATACATTCTGCGGAGCCGTGCACATTTGTCCGCTGTACAAACTCGCAGCAAACGCCAAATTGCCAAAAACAGCATTGGCATCGGCCACACTGTCCAAAATCACCGAGTTCACACCGGCTTTTTCGGTAAATACCGTTTTTCCGGAAAGAGATTCAATATAATCGCCAAAAGCAGATCCACCAGTGTAGTCAATCAACTTAACGGCTGCATTTTCGGCCAAGTGTTTGGTGATGGGGTGGTCCAATGTATCAACACCCAACTGCACCACGGAAGCTGGTAAGCCCGCTGCCACAAGCGCTTTCTGCATTTCCGCAACCACTATGGCGATAGGTAACACACTCTTGGGGTGAGGCTTCACGATACTCGCGTTGCCTGTCATCAAACTACCAAACAATCCTGGAACGGTATTCCAAGTGGGAAACGTTGAACATCCTATCACCAAAGCCACCCCTTTGGGTATCGCCTTGTAATTCTTCTGCAATGTAAGATCAAACTTACCCATGTTCTTTACCCAGGTAACATCGCTCGGAAAACGCTGCAACTCATGGTAAGCCATCGACAACACTTCCAAAGCACGGTCATTCGCATGCGGTCCGCTGGCTTGAAAACTCATCATAAAGCTCTGACCCGTGGTATGCATGGTAGCATATGCAATCTCAAAAAATCGCAGTGCCACACGATCCAAAGCATCCAACAGAATCGCGGCACGCACTTCAGCCGCCGTTTTCGACCACACTTTTTGTGCCGATGTCGCATTCGCAATGAGCACTTCTGGGGTAAATTTGGGATATTGAACGCCCAAACCAGTCATCATATACGGACTCACTTCGTCGCCCAACCATCCCTCGCTGCCTTCTTGCAACAACTCGGTAAAATTCTGCGTTAACAGCGATTGAAATGCCGACAATCCCTTTGCCATGCCATCTTCATCATAAGCACGGGGCGATTCTGGCCAAGCGGCATAATAGGTTCTTGATTGCTGAGCGGCATAGGCGGCCTCCAACCTTTCTTTCAATGAATTATTCATAAATTATTCTATATCAATATGTAAACGGTGAAACAATCGGTGCACCAACGGAGCGAACATCACTCCAACCGATGTCAAAAAAGCCACACCACTATAAATGGAATATACGGTAGCAAAAATCTTTGCGTCATCAGACGTGAGTATAGCCACCGGTCCCATTCCAGTAAGAATCATGGAGGCATTGTAGAATGCATCTACCCAACCCAGGTGCGCGTAATAACGATACCCAATGGCACCAACCCAGAGGGATATCCCAATAAAACACAATCCAAATAGCACAAACAAAATCATCCGCCGAGTAAACTCGTGCAAAGAAGCTAAATCCTGTTTACGCTTTTCGAATCGAATTGCCATCTGCGATTAGGCTTGTCCGGTAGGACCTCCAAAGCCAAAAGGAACGGAGTGAGGCGGATGTCCCGCACCTTCATCCAATGAAATTTCGCCAAAATGATCTTCGTATCTACCGAGGTTATCGCTCAGCGCCATGACCAATCGCTTGGCATGCTGCGGGGCAAGAATAATTCTACTCTTGACCTTCCCTTTGGGGATACCAGGCATCATCCGCACAAAATCTACAATAAACTCAGTTTGTGAATGGGTAATGATGGCAAAGTTGCTATAAATACCCTCTGCAATTTCCTCGGTTAGTTCGATATCCAAACCCTGCACTTGCTCTTGATTGTCTTCCATATTTTGGCTTTACACAAAATTAAACCTTTTCACCATTTTTACGTCTATGTCAACAGCTCACGCCACCTCATTTCACGCAAATGATGGAGATTTCCACCAGCGCATCCTTGGGCAAGCGAGAAACTTGAACTGTTTCGCGGGCAGGATAATTCCCTTCGGTAAATACCGACCCATAAATGGCATTGACTTTGGGAAAATCGTTCATGTCCTTTAAGAAGATCGACGATTTCACAACATGATTCCAATCCAAGCCAGCCGCTGTCAATAAGGCCGAAATGTTCGACATTACACGTTTGGTTTGAACCTCCACATCAACATCACTATCAAACAATCCGGTTGTAGGATCCAGTCCAATCTGACCAGAAAAGTAATAGGTATTGCCGGCTTGAACGGCTTGACTGTAGGGCCCGATGGGTTTTGGGGCATTTTCAGAATAAATGATGTGGCGCATGTTGTTTGATGTAATTTTGTAATTGCATGAAAATAGGAATATTGGCAAGCCCAGCAAAGCAAAACGCTTGGATGAACAAGCAAACACCCGCAGGATCGTTTTCATGGGTGCAAGATAGCGAAGGCCACGAAAATTTCGACGTATTCGTTGATTTGGATTTCGACAACCAAACCTCGCGTATCAATGAGTATGCAAATAACACCCATACCCTATTCTTATTGGGCGCCGTAAAATGCAATTTAGAATTGGCTTTCAGGAACAATCAACTATCGTTGAGTATCGCCCAAGAGCAAGGATTCAAAGCCATTGGCATCAACAACCTATGCAGTTTCATCGAACGAAACATGTTGGAATACACCAATCCATTGAACCTAAACACCGAGGAAATTCAGCATATTGCCACATTCCTGGGCTATCCACAAACAGAATGTGTAAACAGCAGAATTGGCATGATTACACCCCGGGTGGTTTGTATGATTATCAACGAAGCGTTTTATACTGTGCAGGAAGGCACAGCCACAGAAGGCGATATTGACCAAGCCATGAAATTGGGCACGAATTATCCGCATGGACCATTTGAATGGTGCGATAAAATTGGTCTAAATGATGTTTATGAAACGCTCGAAGCCCTTTACCAAGACACACACGATGAGCGATATAAAATTTGTAGCCTACTCAAACAGCGATATCTGCGATAATCTCAATTCTCTAAACAACAGCGATACGCACACAAACTATTACACATAAACAAAAGAGGCGCCTTTCGGCGCCTCTTTTGTTGTAACTAACTATTAACCTGTCGGAATAGTCTTCCGATATGTTTACTTCTGAACAGTGATCTTCTTGGTTACTTGCTTGTCGCCTGACATAACCTGTACCAAGTAAACCCCGTTGCTCAATCCATCGGTGCTCAATACCATCACACCTTCGTTGGTTACAGTGCGACTGCTTACCATCTTGCCTTCAATGCTCATCACGTTTACTGTGATCATTGCGCCGAAGGTTTCTGTGGTAGCCACTTTGATGTCGCCAGCCGTTGGGTTAGGATAAACTGCCACACCTACTGATTGCAAATCTTTTACCGCTGCGCGGTTCATCACAATCTTTTTGGTCTTTGAGCATTCGCAACCGGTCTGACGTACAACCGCTTTCATGGTTACGGTGTATTCACCATCACTCTGCAAGTCGTAGTTTACTGCTGCGTTTACATCCTTCGACTTCATGGTTCCACCACCGGCGAATACCCATGTGTAGTCTACGTTATTTTGTCCGCCCGCTGCACCAGATGCATTCACTGGCTCTACTTTCACGCCATAGTAGCTGAAGCCGTAGTCAGGAGTAGCCTGGAAGTCACAGGTACGAGGTGCCTCATTTACAGTCACACGCTGTGTGATTGAATCCGCACATCCACCGGCAATGTATGCGTACAAGGTAACGTTGTAGCTGGTAGTCTGTACAATGTTGTACAACTTAGAAGGATCGCTGTTGGCTGAGTATGTGTTATCACCGAAATCCCAGTTGTAACTGATATCTCCTTGAGGCCATGTGGTGTTGTTTACAAATACAACTTGGTCACCAGCACATACATCAGTAGCGCTGAAGTTTGCTTTTGGCTGTGTCAATACACTCAACTCCTTACTTACTACATCTGAACATCCATTGTCCAACGTCACCAACAAGGTTACTGTTTTAGGACCCAAGTTCATCCAGTTCTTAGATGGTGATTTGGTTTTGCTAGTAGTACCATCACCGAAGCTCCAGTTGTAGTTCGCTACTGCACCTGCTACATCCGCAGTGGTGTTGGTGAATTCAGTTGGTGTCAATGAACATGCTGGTGTGTTGGTGAAGCCTGCCTTAGGAGATTCACGAACTTCTACAGACTTAACCATAGAATCTTTACAGCCGAATTCAGACATCGCTACCAACTT
>JAHEMG010000050.1:0-11967 GCA_024643755.1 Flavobacteriales bacterium
ATCAATCGCGCAACTCCCATAAACCCACGTTCTCCACGTGATGGGTATGAGGGAACATGTCCACGGGCTGTACTTTCACCAAGCGATAAGCCGCATCCAACAACGCCGCATCTCTGGCTTGAGTGGCTGGATTGCAACTCACGTAAACGATGCGCTTGGGTCTGGCCTCCAACAATCGCTCTACAACACTCGGATGCATGCCATCGCGCGGAGGATCCGTGATCACCACATCCGGTCTGCCGTGCTCCGCAATGAACTCAGCCGTGAGAATATCCTTCATATCGCCTGCGTAAAATTTGCAGTTCTCCACCCCGTTCAATACCATATTATCTTTGGCATCCTTGATCGCCTCCTCCACATACTCAATCCCCACAACCTCCCTCGCCTGATCGGCCACAAACAAAGCAATACTGCCCGTTCCCGTATACAAATCATACACCAACTCATCGCCCGTTAACCCGGCAAAATCCTTGGTAATCTCATACAAATTCTCGGCCTGCAACGTATTCGTTTGAAAGAAGCTCTGGGGCCTCACCTTATATGTTCTGTTGCCCAATCGCTCGGTTAAATAAGGCTTGCCTGCAAACAACTGCACCTCCAAATCCTGCAACGTATCGTTCCGCTTGGGATTGATCACGTACACCAAACACACAATTTTATCAAAGGTATCCTTGATATACTGCATCAGCCCCGCATTCTCTTCCCTATCCTCGTGAAACGACACCAATACCATCCACTCGCCATCGCGGTTGCATCGGAACATGATGTTGCGCATCTGTCCTTCCTGCTTAATCACATTGAAAAAGTCTATCCCATTCGCCTCGCAATACCCCTTCACCCCACGCTGAATCAAATTCACGTAATCGGGCATCAAATGGCACGCCTCAATGTCCAACACCTTGTCGAATTTTCCCGGCATATGAAACCCCAACGCCGTTGGAAAAGGCTCTCCATCCGCCGGCATCACCGTTACCCAGCTGCGATCAGCAAACGTGAGTTCTAACTTATTGCGATACCCATAAACCTGACCGCTACCCAAAATAGGCAACACATCAAAACCCTCCACCTTGCCAATGCGTTCCATCGCATCAACCACCTGCTGCTGCTTGAAAGCCAACTGATCGGCATAGCCCAAATGCTGCCATTTGCAACCGCCGCAAGTGCCAAAATACTGACAGGCGGGATCAACGCGCAACGCAGATTTCTCATGAAACTTGATGATCTTGCCTTCCATGAAGTTCTTTTTCTTCTTCACGATTTGCACATCCACCACATCGCCCGGAGCAGCGTATTTTACAAAAATCACCTGTCCGTCGTGACGGGCAATACAATGACCCTCGGCCGCAGCCGCTTCAATGGTCAGTTTCTCGAACAATCGAAACTCTTTTACTTTTCTTGTCATAAAATCAATGTCGCTTCTTCACCTCTGCCAACAACTTTAAAAACTGATCAGGGGGCAAATACCCCGCCTGAGAAGCCCTTTCATCGTTCTTGGTTGGATGAAATACAAAATAACTGGTGGGATATCCCCCGGGCTGACCGTTGGCCAACCAATACAACAACTCTTGGCTCTTCAAATTGTATTTGCCAAAGCTGTGCGTCTTCTCCACTTCTGGATTAAACTTCACGCAAACAAAATCTTGATTCAACGCCGCAATCACTTCCGCGTTGGTATAGGTTTCTCTATCCATCACCTTGCACCAACCACACCAATCGGTATACGCATCTACCAACAAAATCTTGTTCTCTGCCTTCGCTTTGTTATACCCTTCCACGTACTCAAACCATTGCAGCTTCTTCGATACTGCCTGATTCTTCGCCACCGCTGTGTCCGATGAGCCCTTTGCTGTACCCGACGATGCCGCCACTTCATCCACGGCCTCTGTTCCCGCCGCTGCGGTTTCAGCTGAAGCATCCCCTTCAGATTTCGCATTGCAACCACTCTGCGCACCGCCAACAATCAGCGATACCATCATCAGCCCTGAGGCAAACAAAATATTTGATATTTTCTTCATGATACTACTTTCGTTTTAAAACTGATATCCAACGACATCACACTGTGCGTGAGTGAACCAAGCGATATGAAATCAACCCCAGTCTCGGCATACGCGCGCAAATTGCCCAAATGTATACCCCCCGAGGCCTCGGTTTCGCAGCGACCAGCAATTTCCTTCACCGCTACAACGCACTGCTCAGGTGTAAAATTATCCAACATCACCCGCTGAACACCACCCAAAGCCATCACCTCTTGCACTTCATCCATGTTGCGGGTTTCCACTTCGATGCCCAACGTCAACCCCTTAGCTGTCAGATATTCCTTGGTACGATTCACCGCCGCCGTAATGCCTCCCGCCGAGTCGTTGTGGTTGTCTTTCAACATCACCATATCGTACAATCCAATGCGATGATTCTTTGCGCCGCCCATCGTCACCGCCCATTTTTCCAATGTTCTCAAACCTGGGGTCGTTTTACGGGTATCCAAAATGGTGGTTTTCGTGCCTTCCACCAATTTAACCGCTTGAAATGCTTGTGTTGCCACGCCCGATAATCGCTGCATGAAATTCAACATCAATCGCTCACCCGCCAACAAAGCATGCACCCGGCCTTTCACCGCGGCAAGCTGGGTTCCGGCCAATAAATAATCGCCATCGCTGGCCATAGAAACCCATTCAATGTTGGGGTCTAACCTACGCAAAATCACTTCGCCCAAAGCCAACCCGGCCACAACCCCGTCTTGTTTCAACAACAAACGTGATTCGCCCATCGTACCCTCCGGAATCGAAGCCATACTGCTGTGATCGCCACCACCGATGTCCTCGGCCAAGCAGCGATCAATCAAATCCAATATCTCTGTGCTCTCGAAATTCATCAATTCACCATCACTGTGGTTACCGCCTGCTGGGTGGCACCATGCAATAAAATGAGGTACTGTCCGGCCGACCATCCCTTTACATTCAAATCCATGCCACTGCCGTTGCTCTTACCCTCGAACACGGTGCGCTCGAAGAAATCCACCACGGTCACTTTTACGTCGCTGCCGTTGAAGGCCGACAAATCAATGTGCATCACATCTGAACTTGGGTTGGGGTAAACGCGGGTAGAAACCACGGTCAACGGCTTGTTGTTAATGGTTGGTCCGCCACAGGCAGTTCCACCTTTCACATAAGACATTTTTGAAAAGTCGATGTAACAAGCCCAATCGGGGTAATCCACAAATGGGTTGCGGTTCTTTTGCACCGAAGCCACATATTCATGACGAGCAATTTCCCATCCGTTGGGAGGGAACTGCTTATTCCAGCGCTTCAACACATTCTGATCTTGAACCATGCCCAAGAAATCATTGGCCGTTGGGATGGTGAATGGTGCTCCGGCGCGGTTGTATGTAGCGCAAATGTAGAAGTTAGAGCGACTCAACGCACCCTTGGCAAAATCGCGGGGTTCGTAGGCAAATCCACCCGCTGAATCGGTACCGAATTTACCTCCGTAGAAGTTCATGGTCACCGTTTTCAAATTGTTCATGGGGTAGTTGCTGCGCACTGCATTTCCTTTGTTTTGGTGCACCAAATAGAGCAAAAACAAATCGCTGTAGTTGGCACTGTCTTGACTGGCTTCACCCATCCAAGAGTATGGATATGAGTGTTCGCGACTCAAATAGTTCTGATCGGCCACATCGAAAAAGAATGGCGGATTATACACATAGGGATAGCCAGTGTAGAAGCAATTGATGACTTTTTTGCCATCTGTGGTATCACGCGCATCGAAATTCGATGCCATGGTTGCGCCAAAGTTGCTGTAATACACTTGGAAGTGAGGACGCACGAGTCCCCTTAATTTAGACACCAACAAGGTATCGGTTTCTGTCAAAGAGCCATAGTACGAACCCGCTTGTAGTCCTGGCGTGGTATAATCCAAGCTGCCGTAGGCACTGGTAAAGTAGTTCACATAGCCATCATATCCGTTATAGGCGAAGGCCTTCACGTAGTATTTGGTAGCGCCCCAAATGTTGTCGAACGTAACATTGGCCAAAGCGCCAGCATGCATTACACGCGCTCCATTCAAATACTCACCGCGCTGATATCCAACACCATCCACAGGGGTTGCAGTGATGGGCGATGTGCTAAGGAGCACCAAATAACCATCGGCATCGGTGCCGGTCATTCCGAGTACCGATTTCCAGGCCAAGTTCGATACCAAATTCAGGTTGCTGGGGGCAGCGGTTGGCTCAGTAGCCAAGCTTCCGCGAACTGCAAATACGTTTACGTTGAAGGGCAATTGCAAGCTGTCATTGCTCAAAATTCCCACAGTGGCTTTCAAAGATCCGGAGGTAACGGACTGGTTGACATCAATGCTCAGCGTGGTTGATTCGCCTGCTTTTACGGTAATGGGGAAAGATGCAGTTGTGCTAAAATCACCCGCATTGGTACCCGATTTTTGGATACCGGTAACGTTCAAATCACCTAGGGTGCTGTTGTTTTTAATGGTTAAATCAAACGCATTGGCGTTGCCCACTTTGATCTCGTTGCCGCTCAAAAGGGTTTTTCCAGCATATTCCACTTTGATTTCGGGTTTGGCACCACCTTTACCCGGACGTACTTCGATGTCGTCGATGGCCAAATTATACCCAGATGTTTTCGATGTGAAAATTAAGCGAGCGAAGCGAGCGGTGCTACCCACTTGGGCGAACAACTGCTTGGTACCCATGGGCATATCGGTATCTACAAACTTCTTTACCGATGTCCATGTACTTCCATCTGCACTGGCCTCAACATCAAACGTACCCTTCCAAGCTGTTACACCCGAAGCACCCGTTCCTGATCCATAAAACCAAAGGGTGTCCGCTGTTCCCGTCCAGTTGATTTTGATCCACTCACCCGTAACATCCAAACGAATGGCCGCCGGTGTGCTTTTCACCAAACTGGCTGAGGTATAAACGAAAGTGCCTGAGGTACCTTGATTCAAGGTAAAGCCCGATGGCGCCGCCGCTGGATCATTGCAATTCCAAAATGCTGGCAAGGTCGCTTGCGCACCCAACATGTTTATACCCGCCACGAGGGCCAAGGCAAAACTGTAAATTTTATTCAATTTCATGGTTGTTTTTTTCTTCTTTAAGATCTTGATTAAACATCAATAGGTAATGCGAATACCGGTCGTAAATCGCAAACCTGGCGATACAAATACTTCCAAATTTTTGGGATTGAACGTGTTGATGGGATTGCCATCCACATTTCGGTGCTGACCATCGCTGATATACACATTGTTCGTTACGTTGTTCACCATACCGTAAATCTGTACTTTCATGCCCCCCTTTACCGTCCATTTGTAACCGCCCGTCAAATTCATATACCAATAGCTCGGTAATTCAAACGACTCCTGTCCTTTGTATTTTCCGGTCAATGCAGTGGGATCAAAATCGGCATAATGCTTCGAAAAGCGAATATACTGCGCGGTGAAATATGCCCCCTTCAAATACGTTGGCTCCCATCGCATCAATACGGCCACTTGCTGTTGGGCTGCATCACCTACGTGAACGCCCTTGGCATCAAAATCAACCTTGGCAATGCTATCGCCCAAGTCATTTCTCACAATCACCTCAGACCCGGAGTTCCAAATCCAATCGCCCATGCTCAAGCTGCCTTCCAACGTAATGCCATCGCCCGCTTTGAACGATGCCTGAAGCTCCGCACCCATGTGCCTAGCCCCCAATCCGTTGATGTTAAAGCTATAGTTATTGCCGTCCAAATCGGTAAAAGTTGATAGAAAATCCACCGGCTTGTTCATCCACAGCGTGTAATAAGCATTGAAATTCAACGCCAATCGCTTCGATTTATAACCCGATCCACCCTCCACAGCCATCACACGCTCATTGCGAATGTCCTTCACCTGCACATTTCGGTTGTCGAACACATTGCTAAACCGCGTAGGACGATTCAAATACCCCACGTTGCCAAACATATTCAATTTGCGATTCACGTTGTGGTTCACACCCGTTTTCAAGGTATATCCCTTGCGCTGTACCCAGTCCGTTTTTTGTCCGTACTGACTGTCTAAATTCAATTTGAAATAATCGATTCGTTGCAACCAAGTATTAGAAAAACTCGCATTCACAAACGCCGTTGTGCGGTTCTTGCTATATTCCAATTCGCCAAAAGTACCCGCCCATCGCACCAAACCATCGTTGTTGTAGCCAAATATGTCGCCCGATCTGTACATGTGCTTGGCATTGTAAGATGGGTTCTTTTCTGACTGACTGGGGATGAAATAATCACCACCCAACAAATTATATCCCTCACGGTAATGCCTACCGCGGTACGTACGCAAATCAATGCCACCGGTAAACGACCACAAGTTATTGATCTTGTGCTGGGTGGTGTTCAACAAACCATACCAGTTGTGATTGTTCACGGCGCGCTGTAAAATTCCCGCAGATTTATTTTCCGTCAACGAATATTTGGGATCGATAGGAGTAGTAAAATCACTGCCCGATGAATTCAAAAAATATACACTTTGGAAATCGTACTGACCATAATTCTGAGGAATCTGAGGAATCTTTAACGTGCTATTTGAGCTTACGCCACCGCCCCTTCCATACGATGCATAAGCCGTGGTGGTCACCAAGGTTTTCTTCGAAACTGACCAGTCATGCTTTACGTAAAATTGGGGTTTGTGAAACATGTTTTCACGCTCATTCAAGGCATACCTTCTGGCCCAGATGGTATCTGTTTTATCTGCGCTCACCGTGGCCTCATTCAAATAGCCCCAGTGTTGATTATAGCGATTGCCCTGGTTATAAGCCATCCTTGGCAACACGGTATCGATGCCCAACTCCTGTGCCATCGCCCGATCGTACATCGAAAGTCGAGCCCGGAAACTGCGCTGACCGTGACTCTGAGGCGCACCCACACCCACAAAACTCAATGTATGTGATCCATGGGCCTTGGTCTTCCATTGCTTCTCAACCTTGCCAAAATACGAGTACATATCGTCATACAAATAATCCACATACCCAGCACTCTGACGCTTGGTGATGCTCATCAAAACACCCCAACCACCTTTCAATCGACCACTGCAATAGTTGATTGCAAACTGCTCGTATTTGCTGTCGCCCATTTCCACATTCGCTTCCAATCGCGCCTGTTGAGAAATGCCTTTTGTGATGATGTTCATGGTCCCGCCCACAGCTGGATTGGCGATGCGCGATGACCCCAAACCCCTTTGCACTTGGGTAAGCGCCGTAACTCCACCCAAACCAAACCAGTTGCTCCAATACACCTGTCCGTTTTCCATGTCGTTCACCGGTATACCATCCACCATCACAGCAATGTTGCGCTGACTGAAACCGCGAATGCTGATACGCGCATCACCGGCACCTCCACCTTGTGAGGTAGCATAAACCCCTGGCATCTGATTTAATAACAACGGCAAATCCGCACTGCCTAAACGCTCCGCGATGTCTTTTCCCGTGAAATTCGAGTAAGCCACCGGCGTTTTGCGGTTCTTGGCGATACTTGTTGTGATCTGCACCGCTTGCATGGCTGCACTTTGGTTGTCGAGCTTGAAGTTAACATCCGTAATCAAATTACGATCGGCCTGCAACAAAATGGTATCGTAGTCAAACCCTTCTGCCTTGGCCACCAAAACGTATTCGCCCATCGGCAGCAGCAGCGTATAACTACCATCCTTGGACGATAGCGCAGATTGATTGCGGGTAGAAATGGTAGCGCCTTCCAGCAGTTCCCCGCTGATGGCATCCATCACTTTCCCTTTCACCGTGACCTGGGCTGTTGCCAAAACCGACAACATCAAACCCAATCCCAACAGGAAAATATTACGCATTATTTGATCAATTTGGCCGAGGCCTTAGCACCGTTCTGTGCGATGAATTCCAAGGTGTAAACACCAGCAGGAAGATGCGCCACATCCAAACTGTATTGCAACATGTCGTCCATGCCTACATGGTTGAAGCCCACTTTTACCGACTGGCCGGCAGCGTTCAAGCAAACCAATTTCTCCATTTCAAACGGCAAAAACACCAAAGCCGATGTCACAGCTGGGTTTGGATACACGGCAACCTGGCCAATGGCGAGCGTCTTAACGGCAGTAGTTGGGCCCTGAGCACACAAACAAGTATGGGAACCCAAAGAATCAAACATGTCGCGAGGATTAATCACCCACTCCAATTTTGGATTAAACTCCAACGGATTTTTGGCAACACCTGTCATTACACTGTCTTTGCGAATCAACGTTTTATCCAAAGAATACCAAGTTCCTGTACCAGTGTAAGGGGGTTTATCGCTCCACGCGGGACTCGGACGTTCACCAATTTTTCCGAAAATATCTACGGGCACCCACTTCGCGGTAGCATCGTTGTATTTATCAATTGACAATGCATCGTCGCCGTTGAAGCTCATGCTGTAGCTGGTGTTATAATCCTTGCTCAAAAACAAATCGGCTTTCAAACGCAAAGGCAAAACCACTGGCGTATCCTGACCCGTTTGGGTTGTATCTCTACGATCAAGTACTACAACAATGACATCCTTGGGCTGAATGGTTCCTGAAAGTGCATCCGACATTTGGGCCGTCCATGCTGCAGAACCATTTTGCCAGCGGGTTACACGGTATTTACTCAAATCAACCGCGTTAACAGTTGGGTTATAAATTTCCAACGCTTTGTTATTGCGTGAACCTTCTACATATTCAGAAATAAATAGCTCGTTACACTGCGCCTTTGCTTGAAATGCACCCATCAGGGCGATGCAAAAAATGCCAATCGTTTTTTTCATTGTACAAAAATCACAAAAAAAACGCCACATTAAGCCCAAATTACCAATTATTTAGCAAGAAATTCACATTGCAAACCCCAAATTTGTGACAGCAATGACAGACCAACGTCCCTTTCGCTTAAAACAAACCCTGAATAATGCGTCAAGTGGATGGCTACTTGCAGTTATCTTGTTGATTTTCAGTGGCTGTTTCACCGCCAAGTCTCATCAAGACCAAACCATAACTTACGCCACAACAAACAATACTTCCGTTTCTGATTCACTCCCCGATGATTCACAAACCGTTGCCCTGATTCAGCCCTACAAAAAGGCCATGCAGCAACAAATGTCCGAGTACATCGCCACCATCGACTCCCCCTTTTCCAACGCATTTTTTGTCGGCAATCTGGGTCGGTTAGCCGCCGATTACATGCTCTTAACCGCCAATACCCTGAGCATCAAAGAATTTGGAATCCCCTGTCATTTCGCCATCAGCAACAACGGCGGGTTTCGCACAGGGTTTTACCCCGGACCTTTAACCATGCAGCAGTTATTTGAAGTCATGCCGTTTGAAAACGAACTGGTTTTGGTGCAACTGTCAGGGCTGTATGTAGACAGTCTATTTCAGTACATCGCCCAATTACAAGGCACCCCCGCCGCGGGTTTCCTGATGACTTACAGCAAAGGCAGCACCCGAAAAGACAATCGCTACACATCGCTAAAGCTGAATGCCAAGCCCATAAAAAATGTTCAGGATTTACTGAACCCCGATTATTCGCAACCTTTCGATAGTAGGCGCGACTACCTCATTGCCGTGAACTCCTACATGGCCGTAGGCGGCGATGGTTTTACGATGCTGAAACACGCCAAAAAAACGCACTACACCGGTATCAACCTCAGAACGGTTTTGGCCCAGCAACTGAAGGCGGAATACGAAGCCAACCATTTTATCGATCCACGCAAACAAATTCGCATTGCCCATGAGTCTAAATAGAAAACGTTTCCTGCAACAAATGGCCACCATCACGGCTGGGGCTTTATTACCGGCGGATGCGATCGGACAATTACTTCAGGGCGATGCAAACCACAGAAAATCAGTAGAGCGCCTCGAATTGTTGTTGTTGCACACCAATGACTTGCACTCCCGCATCGAACCGTTTCCCGCCAATCATCCCCTGGCCGGAAAAGGCGGTATCGCCAACCTTGCCACCCTCATTCAACAACATAAACAGCAAAACCCGAACGTACTTCTGCTCGATTGTGGCGATGTATTTCAAGGAACGCCCTATTTCAACTTGTTCGGTGGCGCACTCGAATACCAATGGATGCAAAACATGGGCTACCATGCTACCACCATGGGAAACCACGATTTCGACAATGGCATCGATCATTTGGCCAACATGCTTGAAAAAAATCCAGGCATCGCCATGCTCAACTGCAATTACGACCTATCCAAAACCCGCCTAAAAAACCTGGTGAAACCCTACAAATTGGTGAAAATGGGTGAGAAAACCATCGGAATAACCGGCGTGGGTATTAGTCCCGAAAACCTCATCCTCGACCGCATGATTCCCGGATTGGTGTATCAAGAACCTGTTGTCGCCCTGCAAAAAACCGTGGATTACCTGCGCAATGAAGCACACTGTGATGCAGTTTTTGTAATATCTCATTTGGGTTACTCCTACGACACAGACAAAATCGACGACCTGAAATTGGCAGCCCAAACCCATGGTATCACCGCGATTGTAGGCGGTCATACCCACACATTTTTGGACAAAGCCACAGAGGTAAAAAATGCTGTCCAACAAACTGTTTTGGTAAATCAAGCAGGTTGGGGTGGATTAATGCTCGGACAACTGCGGTTTAGCATTTAATTTGCACCGTGAGTTTAGCAGAAGAAGAAATCCTCGACGAAGGATTATACGAACACTACGCGTTTACCGCCGATCCCGGACAAGAGCAAATGCGCGTCGACAAATGGTTGATGCACAAAATCGCCAATGCGAGTCGCTCCAAAATCCAGGCGGGCATTGAATCTGGCGCAGTAGTCGTCAACGACAAACCCACCAAGAGCAACTATAAAATCAAACCGAACGATCATGTTCGTGTGTTGCTGCCAACGGCTCCCCGGGATACAGAAGTGTATCCTGAAAACATCCCCCTCAACATCGTATATGAGGATGATGATTTGCTGGTGGTAAACAAACCAGCCGGCATGGTGGTACATCCCGGACATAACAACTACTCTGGTACATTGGTGAATGCGCTGGTATATCATTTCGGACAGCTACCTACCAAGGACCAATACCATAGACCTGGATTGGTGCATCGCATCGACAAGGATACATCAGGGTTGTTGGTGATTGGAAAAACCGATTATGCCCTCTCTCATTTGGGTAAACAGTTCTTCGAACATAGCATACACCGCAGGTACTGGGCGCTGGTGTGGGGCGAACCCAAACCCAAAGATGGCACCATTCGCAGTTATCTGAATCGCGACCCATCAGACCGCCGTCGCTCAAAGTGTTTTGAATCTGAAGAAGATGGAAAATTGGCGATTTCGCACTACAAAACTTTGGAGAATTTCTACTTTACTTCATTGGTTCAATGCGAGTTAGAAACAGGTAGAACCCACCAAATCAGGGCACATTTTTCTAGCATCAAACATCCGTTATTCTCGGATGAACTCTATGGCGGCTCAGAAATCAAAAAAGGATCTGCCCTCCCCAAGTTCAAGCCGTTTATTGAAAATTGCTTCAACATCATGCCAAGGCAAGCCCTGCATGCCAAAGAATTGGGATTTATTCATCCAACCACCGGTGAAAATATGTTCTTCAGCAGCGAATTGCCTGAGGATTTTAGCACCGTGCTCAATAAAATTAGAAAATACACACAAGCAGCGCCCGCGCTTCTGGAAGAAGAAGATTAATAGATTGGGGAATCCTATGCTTCTAGCATCTTCCCCAATTTTTTCTTATTCGTATTTGAGGGTGATTTCTGAACTGCGTGGTACAGACTGGCAGGTAAGCACGTAGCCTTCCGCAATTTCTGCATCGCTCAAGCCCTCACGCTCCAACATGTGCAATTTACCCACGGTTACTTTTGCCCTGCAAGTAGTACAAACACCCACCGTACAGCTATATGGAGGATCGATACCCTGCTTCATCGCTGCATTCAAGATGGTTGTATTTTGATCACAAGTGATAGT
>JAHEMG010000050.1:12067-19047 GCA_024643755.1 Flavobacteriales bacterium
TCAGGAATTTCAAAGTATAATGTGGTGGCATCCGCGGTTTCGCGAACCAATTTCTTTACGGTTAAGGGGAAAAATCCTTCTGTCATATTAAGTGCAAATTTAACGCTGTTGGTCTGAGAAGAACACAATAAATCTGAATTGGTTCAGGATTTCGCCGAAAATCACATCAAACGCTGGTAAGCACGCCACCAACGATCCGGCATTTCATCGGCACACACCTGCTCATAGTCTCTGTAAGAACAGCCAATAAAAAAGGTTCGCTTGTCATACGGATGTGGAATTTCCATCCACCAGCGATTGCTTTTCCGACTCTTGTAAAACACAATTTCATGACCCGTTGAACTCAAGCGATTGCGGTATATCAAGAAATCCGTTGAATCATGGGTGGGGTGATCGTGATAGCGACTGGTAAACCCATCCACAAAATACCACACCATTTGAGCCAACAAATCTACCGTGGCCTCGTCTTGATCTTCCGACTTTAACCCATAGAAAAATGCCGATGACAACTGATTTGAAATACCTGCATACCGCGCGATTCTCGCAGCTTCCTCCGCATACAATCCGTTGGGCGATCCCAAGATCGTGGAGGGGGCATCGCATTTCCGAATGGCGTTCATATCAAACTGCAACATGTGAGCACTTCGTAAAATGGGCTCCGTTTCCTCAATCGCATCCCGAACCTCACCCAAACGGTGATTTTCAAAATACATTTTCTCCAACAACGCCGCAGTGCTCTCCGAAATATAATACGCCTGGGTTCCCAAGAAATCAATATTGAACAAATTGGATGGCTTCTCTACCAAAATTGAACGCAAGGGTGTTCCCTCCTCCATGTCTATACCCGGTGTTACCTGCACAATTTCTACCGGTGTATCATGCTGTCTGTAGGCCTTGTAATGTCCATACATCAAACTCGATCCACCACCCACAACCACCACTTGAATACCCATTCCCAACAATTCTCCCATTGCCTCACTCAACGCAAACTGTCGCTGCGTCTCATCCTCCGTCTCAACCAAATTCCCCAAATCGGCCATCACCAAATCGCCAAATCGCCACTGTAACCGGTACATAGATTTCCGGAAAGCATCGGCCGCAGCACCAGCGCCAATCAAGGCCAATTTGACCTTCTTCAATTTTGGAAATGACTTCCCGTGAACCAATAACTTGCCTCCTACCGTTTCCTTGCGATCACGGTGAGGGGCCCAAATCGACTCATCAATGGGGGTAAAAAATGCGTCCAACATGCCACACGAAATTCAAACAAGCCGCCCCGACTCGCAAATCAATGAATCCACATGACTATAATAGTGGAATTAGGGCACCAAGGTTGCTTCTACCCAATCGTAAGAACCCAAAGCGCCTACAGCGCCATTGCTCCAATTTGAATACAACAACACGGGCTCTGCGAACGGATTGTCTGAAATCTGCAAATCACGTAGATAGCGCTCCTTGTACGCTTCGTCCATCACCCAAAATGCACCCGATGCCTCGCGCAAAATCAAAGGATCTGTGGCGGTTCCCCCACCACCAAATCCATTCATAAATATGCGATCGTTAAAAATATAACGCAAGGTATCCCCGGTTTTGCCCTCGGCAATGCCCTCATTACTGAAATACAATTCGGTTCCGTAAAAGTCGCCCAAGCCATCCTCCAATACCACCTCAAATTTGGGGGCATAGTAATACCCATTCAAAGTGGTCGCTGATTTTAACTCCAAACCCACATTCACTTCCTGACCACCCCATGAATTTGTCGTGAGCTTACCAATGCGATAAGCCCCAAACTTCAAATCGTCTTCTTTCACTGCAGGAGGCACAGTAGATGTCGCCAAATAAGAAGTTCCATCCTTCAACACCACTTCCAAACGATACGTATGACCATTCACTATCGGCAATGCAAATGCGCGAATGCGATACAACATAATGCTAGAGTCGAACGGAATCCTTATCGATTTACCATCCGTTACATCCGTGATGGTTACAGCAGCATCCCCGATGCGGGGAATTTCACTGGTCTGCTTGCCAAAATAGGGCAACGTATGGCCCAATTCAACCGTGATATTCGGGTCTTTGGGGGATAAATAACAAGTGATAGCAGTGCGCTTATTATATGTGGGTAAATCCACCGTGGCATCTTGGTCGTAACAACCTGTTGTTGCCACCAATAGCAACCCCAACACCCAATGATAAAAATGATTTTTCATAAACTAATTACCGAAATTTAAAGGTCCAACTTAATGAAGGAATCATGGGGAACAAGGTGGCCTTTTTCAAGGTTCTTTCCGTACCCGCATCATTCATTTGTCCGTAATAAAAGAAAGGATTATACCGATTGTAGGCATTATAAAAACTCAATTCCCAGGTTTGGATACCTCTGGTTTTCTCTTTTTTGAATTGTAAACCCACATCCAATCGATGATAGGCCTCCATCCTGAAACTGTTACGCTTTCCATAATCAATCAGCTCATTGTTGAAAATGCCACTCACGGCATCCCAAACTTCTGGGAATGACCCCATATAATGTCCTGAACTCCGCAAATATCCCTGAGGCATGGTGATCGCATTGCCCGTGCCATAGACCCAAGTCGCGGAAGCCGTAAACAACTTGTTCAATCGATAAATGCATACAATAGAAGCATCATGCCTGCGATCGTATTTGGCATAATATTTCATTCCCTGATTTACCTCGTCGAATTGCAATTGCGTCCAACTCAATGTATATCCAATCCAACCGCTCAACTTACCCACCTGTTTTTGCAAAAACACCTCTGCCCCATAACTCCATCCCAATCCACTGGTCACTTGACTCTCCCAAGCTTTGTTGTTTGTGGGAACCCCTGGATTGAAAAAATCATCGCCCAACAAGAACGACGCACCCTCTTTGTAGGTAATCACATTCGTCATCGTCTTGTAATACCCCTCCACACTCAATGAATAGCCCTTGTTGAAGTCCTTCGCTACACCCGCAGCCAACTGCTGACTTTGCATCGGCTTCACGTTGGCAGTGGCCGGTACCCATAAATCGGTTGGCAACCCAATCCCCGTGCTACTCAACAAATGAATGTACTGATTCATCAAAGCATAACTGCCCTTCAGCGCCAAATCCTTGCGAATGTTATAGGCCAAACTCATCCTTGGCTCAGGATTTATCCACTGCCTGCCATCCACCACATAATGACTCAGTCGCAAACCCGGATAAAAATTCCATGCCCCCTCTCGCCATTGATCCTCCACATAAACACCGCTCTCATAAGTGTTGATGACCTGAATTTTCCGGTTGAAATTAAAATCCTTACCCACTTTGAGGACGATTGCACTCGGACTAAATTGGTGGTTGATGGTAGAAAAACCAGCCCTTACCATGTGCTTTGGATTTGGACGGTAATCTACATCATATTTCACGCCGTAATCATTGATCGTACTGGAATAACCCAACTCGAACTGACTCGTATCATTTTCCTTTTGTAAAATATTGATGCTCAAATCATAATGACTGTAAATCAATGCCGCATTGGCAAAAGTTTTGGGATCGAATTGATGATTCCAACGCCCCGTGAGCGTGCGATTACCCCAGCCAAAATTGGTCTTGAACTGCGATTGATCCTGCTTATCGTTCAGATAGAACTTATCCCTCCCAAAATATCCCGACACATACAATTTATCCCTGTTCGATAAAATGTAATTGGCCTTGGCATTCATGTCGTAGAAATAATACCCCGCATTGGCACCATTCGTGCTGGCCATGATCAACGGCTGCACCAACGCATCCAAATAGGTCCTTCGACCCGATATCATGAAAGAACTTTTTCCCTTGACGATCGGACCTTCAAAAACCGCCCTAGAGCTGATGATCCCAACACCCACCTCACCAGCAAATTTCTTGTTATTGCCCTCCTTCATGTTCATGTCGATGACGCTCGACAATCGACCGCCGTACCTCGATGGGAATCCACCTTTCACCAACTCAACACTCCGCAAAGCATCACCATTGAACAACGAAAAGAAACCAAACAAATGACTCGCATTGTAAACAATCGCCTCGTCCAACACAATCAAATTCTGGTCTGGCCCCCCACCTCGGACATAAATGCCCGACTGCCCTTCACCCCCCTTTTGCACCCCAGGCATCAACTGAATCACCTTCATCACATCCTTTTCACCCAACAGCGCCGGAATCTCTTTGATTTGCTGAACCGGAATATCAATTCTACTCATATCGGCCCGATCCGCAATGGTGGTCTTTTTCGCGCGAATTTCAACAGCACCCATGGACTCCACAGACTGCATCGCACCCAACTCAATGTTTACCGCCGTATCCGCTTTCGCTGTCCAATACAAACTATCAGCATAGAATCCTGGAAACCGAAAATACACCCACTGCGACTGACCTTTCGTCAACGTAATTGAAAAAAAGCCATAGCTATTGGATAAAGTTCTGGTATTGCTGGGGGCCGCTGCGACCACCACATTTCCGAGCATCTCACCGCTGCTCTTCTCCCGAAGGTAGCCACTGATACTCGCTTTTTGCGTTGGGGTTTGCGCATGTAAACTAGGCACCGAAAAGCCCAGCAGAATGCCGCCCATCGCACCCAAAAGGTTATGCCATCGACAATTCATAAAGATGCAAACTTACGAATGCACTTTCGGAATATCATCGGATTTGGGTTACTGTTCGACGAATTAGCCGGTTAAATAGCAACAGGTGCTTTGATCCCAGGATGAGGATCGTATCCCTCGAGCGTGAAATCTTCAAAAGTAAAATCGAATAAATCCTTGACGTCAGGATTCAATTTCATGGTTGGATATGGCCTGGGTTCACGCGACAACTGCAATTGAACTTGCTCCATGTGGTTACTATAGATGTGGGCATCGCCAAACGTATGCACAAAATCACCAGGCTGCAAACCGCAAACCTGCGCCATCATCAACGTCAACAAAGCATAACTCGCGATGTTGAACGGCACACCCAAAAACAAATCTGCACTTCGCTGATACAACTGACAGCTCAGTTTGCCATTGGCCACATAAAACTGAAACATGGTGTGACAAGGCATCAAAGCCATTTGCTTGATTTCTCCCACATTCCACGCATTGACCAAAATTCGACGGCTATCCGGACTGTTTTTAATCAACGACAACGCTTCAGAAATCTGGTCGATCACACTGCCATCCTTGGCCTCCCAAGAGCGCCACTGCTTGCCATAAACAGGTCCCAAATTGCCTTCCGCGTCGGCCCATTCGTCCCAAATACTCACCCCGTTCTCTTTGAGGTATGCGATATTGGTTTCACCCTTTAAAAACCACAAAAGTTCGTAGATGATACTTTTCAAATGCACCTTTTTGGTGGTAATCAACGGAAATCCCTGCTGCAAATCAAAGCGCAACTGTCCGCCAAACACACTCACAGTGCCCGTTCCGGTTCTGTCCGATTTATGGTCGCCGTGGGCCAGGACATGCCGCAAAAAATCTTCGTATACAAATGCTGAACTCATGGATTAATAAGGGGTTGGGCAAATTTAACCGATTCATGCGGTTATGCTATGCGCCAAACGGAATTATCTTAAAATTTTTCAGCAACAATCCAAATGATGGCAACCGAACCATCCCACAAGCGTTAAATTGACACTTGTTGTAGGCAGTAGACACCAAAATCCCCGAAAAACTCCACAAGAATTGATAAAATCCGAGGTCGAAATACCTTGTAGAAGTAAAAAACGCGTAAGTTTGCAAGTCAATACGATTATGGCAGAAGTTGTTAGATTACCCAAGATGAGCGACACCATGACAGAAGGTGTCATCGTTAAGTGGAACTACAAAGTAGGTGATTCCGTAAAAAGCGGAGACATTTTGGCTGAGGTTGAAACCGACAAAGCCACGATGGACATGGAGGTATATGCCAAAGGCACGATCCTTCACTTGGCTTTGAACGAGGGCGATGCTACTCCCGTGGATAGCATCATTGCCGTTGTGGGAAACCCCGGCGAAGATTTCCAATCCCTCTTGGGTTCAGCTCCCGCTGCACCGGCACCCGCCGCTGCTGTGGTTGAAGCTGCTCCCGTGGCTACACCAGCAGCTCCCGCTGCCCAAACTGCAACTCCTTCCCCAGCACCTGTTGCTAGCAGTAACGACGAGCGTTTGAAAGCCAGTCCTTTGGCCAAAAAATTGGCAGAAGAGAAGGGCATCGACATCAACCAAATCCAAGGCAGTGGCGAGAATGGCAGAATCGTAAAGAAAGACATTGAAACCTTTACCCCTGCAGCAAGTAGCAAAGCAACGGCTACTGTAGCAGTAACTTCTGGAACCGAAAGCTTCCACGAAGTGAATGTTTCTCAAATGCGCAAGACCATTGCAGCGCGCCTTGGTGAAAGCAAATTCTCGGCGCCGCATTTCTACCTTACCTTGGAAATCAACATGGACAAAGCCACACAAGCCCGCGAGCAAATGAACACCGTGAGCGATGTGAAGATTTCCATGAACGACCTAGTGATCAAAGCTGCAGCGGCTGCGTTGCGCAAAAACCCCAATATCAACTCAAGCTGGTTAGGCACCAAAATCCGCTACAACCACCACATCCACATTGGCGTGGCCATGGCTGTAGAAGATGGATTGTTGGTTCCTGTAGTTCGCTTTGCCGACAACAAATCGCTTAGCCAAATCAGCAGTGAAGTGAAAGAATACGGCAAAAAAGCCAAGGAAAAGAAATTGCAGCCACAAGATTGGACAGGCAATACCTTTACCATCAGCAACTTGGGCATGTTTGGCATTGACGAATTCACTGCAATCATCAATCCGCCAGACGCTTGTATCCTGGCCGTAGGAACAGTGAAAGATACTGTTGGCGTTGTCAATGGCGAAATCAAACCCGTTAAAACCATGAAGGTGACCCTTAGCTGTGATCACCGTGTAGTGGATGGTGCTATGGGTGCACAATTCCTCAAAACACTCAAAGAATTCTTAGAAGAGCCCTACCGATT
>JAHEMG010000050.1:19147-31193 GCA_024643755.1 Flavobacteriales bacterium
ATTTGTTGCATCGCCCTAGGCGCTGCGGCCTGTTCTAACAACCCCGAAGGTGCTTTCAACGAAGCCGAAAAAAACACCCAAGATTCATTGGATAGCTTAAGCAACGAAGCCATGTTCCAAGATCTGTATCAAGACTCAAGCTCCAAGGATTCATCCACCGCAAAACCCGGAGATGTAACCACAGAAACCTTGCCTTCTACCCCCCCAGACAATACCCCCCTACAAGCACACTAACCATGAGAATTGCTGTTGTTGGTGCCACCGGATTGGTTGGCACAAAAATGCTCGAAGTCCTTGCTGAACGCAATTTTCCCATTACAGAATTATTGCCCACCGCCTCTGAAAGAAGCGTCGGGAAAATTATCACGTTCAAAGGCAAAGACTATCCCATTCTATCCCTGCAACAAGCGGTGGATGCAAAACCCCATATCGCCATTTTCAGCGCTGGCGGTAGTGTGAGCACCGAATGGGCACCCAAATTTGCAGCCAACAACACATTTGTCATCGACAACTCAAGCGCATGGCGCATGGACCCCTCTGTGCCTTTGGTGGTACCCGAAGTGAATCCAAACGCAATCCAACCCCAGCACCGAATCATCGCCAACCCAAACTGTTCTACCATCCAAATGGTGGTTGCCCTAAAACCCCTACACGATGCCTATCAACTGCAGCGCGTGGTGGTAAGCACCTACCAAAGCGTTACCGGTACCGGCCAAAAAGGGGTGTCCCAATTGCTCAATGAGCGCAGCAATTCCATTGGTGATACCGTTTATCCCCACCCCATTGATTTCAATGCACTGCCGCATATCGATGTGTTTATGGACAATGGCTACACCAAAGAAGAATGGAAAATGATGGTAGAAACGCGCAAAATCATGGAAATCCCCCAACTGAATATCACCGCAACCACCGTGAGAATCCCCACCATGGGCGGCCATTCAGAAAGCATCAACGCCTCATTTGTGCATCCCTTTGATTTGGAAGAAGTAAAGTCCCAACTCAGTCAAGCACCCGGCGTTACGCTCCAAGACAATCCCGCCGAAAACCTCTATCCCATGCCCATTACTTGTAACGACAAAGACGATGTGTTTGTGGGTAGAATTCGCAGAGACGATAGCGCACCCAACACCCTCAATCTGTGGGTAGTTTCAGACAATTTGAGAAAAGGTGCCGCCACCAACGCCATCCAAATCGCAGAATTGTTGCTACAGAAAGATTGGGCTCAGGAACAATTTGCCCGTTGAGTTGTTAAACGTATCATGCTGGCCAACGAACCACAAGATACCGCTCAAGAATCGCCCCAAGACAACCGGCCACTGGTGTTGAAAGACGCCCTGTTTCAAGGCGATGCGCACAACGCGCCCTATGCCCTGAGTGTCAGCTCCCCAAAAATCGAACCCATCGATAAGCGCATGTTGGTGGCCAATGCCCACGAGAGCATGCAGCACCAAGCCGAACAGCAAATTTCTATGCTTAAAAAGCAAGCAGAATTGCTGATGAAGCAAGCCAAAGCCATTGAAGATCGGTTGGCACTATCCCACGCCATCTACAAAGCCGATATCAATTTTGAGCCCGTTATCCATGGCATCTATCATGTATACCAAAAAGACGATGGTAGCCAAGTACTTAGCATGGTAGCACCCTATGAATGGGGCAAAAATGCACCCTACACCTTCCTAAATACCGTGCGATTACTGGCCGATAGAACCTGGGAAATCCTGGCCTAACAGCTTAACCCTGCTCCGATTGCCATTGGTCTACCGCCTTGCGAACAGACCCCGCAGCGAGCAACCTCGACTTCGCCTCTTCCTCAGCCAACCCCGTTGCCTCCATCACCATGGTTGTGCCCCGCGCAATCAACTTGTGATTGGTCAACTGCATATCAATCATCTTATTGTCCTTCACATGTCCCAACCGAATCATCACACTCGTGGTAATCATGTTGAGCACCATTTTGGTGGCCGTTCCCGCTTTCATCCGCGTACTGCCCGTCACAAATTCTGGACCCGTCTCCACCTCAACACATACGTCGCAAACCGCGCGCATCTTACTCTCCTTATTGCAAACAACACCGCCCGTGGCGATGCCTTTTGACCTACAAGTTCTCAAAGCACCAATCACGTAAGGGGTTCTACCCGATGCGGCAATGCCAATCACCACATCTTTTTCGTTGACACCGTACGCTTCCAAATCGCGGAAACCCTGTTCCTCATCGTCCTCTGCAAACTCCACCGCCTTGCGAATGGCCCCATCGCCACCTGCAATGATACCGATGACCTTGTCGAACGGAACTCCATAGGTTGGCGGACATTCACTGGCATCTACAATACCCAACCGACCGCTGGTACCCGCGCCCATGTAAAACAACCGACCGCCCGCATTTAACCGATCAAAGGCCAACTCGCACAACGCCGCAATGTGGCTCGCTTCGCTCGCCACCCGTGCACTCAATAAAGCATCCTCCCTGTTGATGCCCTGCACCAACGATAGAAAATCCAACTGCTCCAAATTCCGATGGTTCGAACTCGATTCTGTTTGCATTATGCAAAAGTATCCCTTTGGTATCGACTCCCCAAAAACGACAACCACTCATTGTAAATCGCCTCAGGCATCACCCGCGGAAACTTCGCCTGTCCACCAATCTTGCCCCGCTGATCCATGAAGTCTAAAAAGTCCGACTCTGGCAACCAAAACAACTCCATCCGCTTCAAAACATGCTTGCGCTCCGTGGCATAGTCGTCGTTCAACACCACCAACGCCTCATCCAATAATTGCTGGGCCTTTTCTGCATCCGGCTTTTCAACCCCAGCAGGATAAGCCACAAACCATCGGTGTCCCATTTCTCCCGCCTCGTGCTTCAACCCCCTCACCGTAAATTCCGGAATGGGAAAGCCCATCGCCTTGCCCAATGCTTGGGTGGCCCGGTTCATATTCTCTACCGACAAATGCTCGCCGCACAAACTCAAATACTGCTTGGTTCTTCCTGTAATTTTGATTTCACAAGCATCCACATCCGTAAACTCCACCACATCACCAATCAAATATCGCCATGCGCCGGCACACGTGGTGATCACAATGGCATAGCCCACGCCCGCCTCTACCTCGTCGATATCCAAGGCCTCAGCCCCCGGCAAAATATCCCCCGCCTCATCAAAATTTGTCTCGTTAAACGGCACAAACTCAAAATACATTTTATTGCGGAACACCAAGCCCATCCCCGCACTGCTCAATTTGGTTTGGTTCGCGATAAAACCTTCACTGGCCAAATAAGTCTCAAAATAATAAATCGGCCTGCCCAGCATCGCATCAATTTGGTCCTTGTAGGGCGTAAGCGAAACTGCACCCCAAGTGTACACACTCAAATGTGGCCATATTTCATGGATGTTCTTTAAGTTGTATCGCTCAATGATACGCTCGAACAACATTTTCACCCATGCCGGTCCGCCAGCCACCATCGCCACATCCCACTTCGGCGCCTCACTCACCATAATCTCTAACTTGTGATGCCAATCCTTCTCCCGCTTGATTTCCTCCGTGGGCTTGGCAAAACGCTCTATCCAAAACGGCAAATTCAACGTGGTAATACCACTCAAATCACCCGAATATTTCTGTCCGTCAAAACTCAAATCCGTACTCCCTCCAATCATCAAATAGTCTTTGGTGAAGAAATCCTTGGGCACGTCGGTTTTGGCAATGGCAAACAACTGACGGCGACTCGCCCGCGCGATCGATTTCAACTGATCCTGGGTTACTGGAATATACTTACTCGCCCCCTGCGTGGTCCCAGAACTCAATGCAAAATATTTGGTACTGCCCGGCCATGTCACATTGTCCTCCCCACCATACTCCCTCTGCCACCAACTGTGCATCCCTTCGTAATCAGTAATGGGTACTGTTTTTTTGAAATGGGCAGTCGTATCCTCCGCGATCAACAGCGATTCAAATTGATGCAATTTGCCAAATTCTGTATCCCTGGCGTGAAACAACATCTTCTTTAACGTTCTGTCCTGCCATTTCTTAGCCCGTGCCCGTTTCAAAATCAACACATCGGTCACGTTCTTCGCTCGCTCAAACAATGGAACTAAAAAACTCTTGGGTGATGCCATATGCTTATTTTCTTGTCCCAATGTTACAAAAATTACGCCACGCTTAACACACCTGCCCATAAATTGTTGACCTTTGTGGGTAGAATGGCCGATGGATTAATGCACGAAATCAGGGACAAATGGTTACAAGTTGTGGCCTTTGTGGAAGAGAATTTTGAGAAAAAGCCCGATCTCAATGCCATCCTATTTCTGGTGGGGATACGAGAATTGGGGGAACTGCGCGACAAGCCCTTTACCAAAGAAGAGAAAGTCCACCTCATGCACATCGCAACCTGTAAAATCTTGAGCTACAGCGGGTATTACAAGCATGTGGGATTCGACAAAAATGGCTGGCCTGCTTGGGAAAATGTAACGCCTTTGCCCAACCTCGGCTACCTCGAACAAGAGAGTCTGATGCGTCAGCATCTTGTGGAATATTTTGAAACAGAAGAGATCATTCAATTCAAATAATCATCGCCAACGCGTATACTTGAAAAACAAATTACCCATGAAATACATTACACGCATCGCCCTTCCCTTGGCCCTGTTGTGCTTTAGCGCCTGCAATAACGGAAGCGATTCCAAATCTACCGACTCTGCCACAGCAACAGCTCAGCAGTCGACCGGTCCCGACTACAGCGATTCTACCGCCCCAGAAAATTGGACGCGCGTATCAATCAAAACCACCGTGGGCGATATGGTTCTTGCCTTAAACCCAGAGCAAAAACAACACAGTGAGAACTTCATCAAATTGGTGAACAGTGGATTCTACAATGGTGTGTTGTTTCACCGCGTAATCAAAGATTTCATGGTGCAAAGTGGAGATCCCAAATCAAAAGGTGCCGCACCCACAGCCCAACTTGGCGATGGCGGACCCGGTTACACCGTGCCCAGCGAAATCAAAAGCGAATACAGGCACTTCAGAGGCGCGCTCTCCGCTGCCCGTCAGAGCGACGATATCAACCCCATGAAAAACAGCTCCGGCTCACAATTTTTCATCGTTACCGGAACCAAAGTTCCTGAAGCCCAATACAAACAAGCCCTGGAAACCATCGCCTTTGAACTCTTCCGCAAAGACCCCGCCAACGCCGAAACCGTTAGAAATGGTCAAATCATGAGTCAGAGCGGCAACATGGCCGGCCTGCGTGCCATCGAATTGGAGGTAAAGGAAAAAATGAACCCCATCATCGAGAAGCTGTATGCTGAAATTCCCGACATCGACAAAAAACGATACGCCAACTGGGGTGGTGCACCCAACCTCGATAACAACTACACCGTTTTCGGGAAATTGATCTCAGGATACCACGTGCTTTCTGCCATCGAAAATCAACCCACGAACATGCAGGATCGTCCCACCCGCGACATCGCCATCATAGAAGCCAAAGTGTTGAACTAATTTGGATTTCTCCTTGGAATGTAGTATATTTGCAACACTTTTCCAATTAACCTTAGGAAGGGGACAAGCCAAAAGCAGTCCCCTTTTTTGTTGACTATGGCAAACGTAATACAGAAACTCACCGCCCTCATCGAACAGGAAGCCCCGGCTTTCGGATTGTTCTTGGTGGCCCAAACTACGGGTCCCGCCAAGTTATTTCAGTTCTATGTAGACAGTGAAGAGCCCCTATCCATGAAAACCCTGTCTGATTTCACCCGTCACATCTCTGAAAAGATCGACGAAGAAGAATCAGACTTAAGCGATGAGGCATTCACGTTTGAAATTTCTTCGCCCGGTGCCGAAAGGCCGCTGGTGAACCGCAAACAATACACCAAACACGTGGGAAGGTCGTTTGAATTCCAACTTAGCGACAAACAACTCAGCGGTAAGTTATTGGAAATCAAAGAAGACGATACGTTCATCGTGGTTGAAACCGTCAAAGAAAAAGGCAAAAAATCTGTTGAGCTTACCCACGAAATTCCCTATTCACTCATTCAATCTGCAACCATCATAATCAGCTTCAAATAATATGAAAGTCAAGGCAAAAGATCTCGGCATCAACCTTGTGGAGAGTTTCTCCGAATTTAAGGAGTTCAAGAACATCGACCGCGCCACCATGATGCGCGTACTTGAAGACGTATTCCGCAACATTCTGAAAAAGAAATACGGAAACGATGCCAACTTCGACATCATCATCAACACCGAAACCGGTGACATCGAAATGTACCACCTTCGCCTCATCGTTGAGGAAGGGGAAGTGGAAGACGCCAACTTGCAAATCGCGCTGTCTGAGGCACAAACCCTCGAGCCCGACTACGCAGTAGGTGAAGATTGTATCCAACAGGTTTTCCTCGATGATTTCGGTCGCCGTAGCATTTTGAACGCCCGCCAAGCCTTGATGAGTCGCATCATCGAATTGGAAAAAGATGAGCTGTTCAAAAAATACAAGGACAAGCGCGGTGAAATCATCACCGGCGAAGTATACAATGTTTGGAAACGCGAAATCATGGTTCTTGACGATGAAGGCAATGAATTGTCTCTCCCCAAAGAGCACATGATCCCCCGCGATATGTACAAAAAAGGCGATACCCTTCGCGCCGTGATTCATGAAGTGGAGATGGATAAAGGATCACCAAAAATCATCCTTTCTCGTACTTCGCCCGAGTTCTTGGAGCGATTGTTCGAATTGGAAGTACCTGAAATTTTGGATGGTTTGATCACCATCAAAAAAGTGGTTCGCGAACCCGGTGAGCGTGCGAAAGTAGCTGTAGAAAGTTACGACGATCGCATCGATCCAGTAGGTGCTTGCGTAGGTGTTAAAGGTGCCCGTATCCACGGTATCGTGCGTGAATTGCGCAACGAAAACATCGATGTGATCAACTACACCACCAACACCAACCTCTACATCCAACGTTCATTGCAGCCCGCTGCGATTTCTCGCATTGAGTTGAACGATGATAAGAAAACAGCCGATGTATTCTTGGATGCTGACCAAGTTTCTTTGGCCATTGGTAAAGGCGGACACAACATCAAATTGGCCGGTAAATTAACAGGTTATCAAATTGAAGTGTACAGAATGGCCGTTACCACCAACGACGAGGATGATGTGGATTTGGACGAATTCTTGGACGAAATCGATACATGGATCATCGAAGAATTCAAGAAAATTGGTTTGGATTCAGCCAAGTCTGTCATCAATACCCCAGTGGAAGATTTGATGCGCAGAACCGAACTTGAAGAGGAAACCATCATCGAAGTACAGAAGATCCTGAGAACTGAGTTCGAAGACTAAATAATTCACCCAAATCCCCGCAGACCCCAAGGCTGCGGGGATTTGGTTAAAACCGCCACCATTCAATCCCTGAATTGTGGCAAACCTTGGGAATTTATTGTCAATAGAACTAATTTTGAAAGAAAATATGGCGGAATACCGTTTAGCAAAAGTAGCCACCGAGTTGAATCGAAGCTTCCAAGTCCTTGCCGATGTACTCAATCAGCGAGGCTTCGATGTAATGCCCAAACCCACAACGAAAATCACCGAAGACATGTATCAAGCATTGCTTCGCGAATTTTCAGCGGACAAGGCGGCCAAAGACGAGGCAAAGCTGTTGAAAACCAACCGCGATAACAAGCCCACCCCGCCACCCGTGGCTGCGCCCGCCGCAAAAATCAATACACCCGCTCCCAAAACAGTGGCTGAGCCTGAAGTGAAAACGCCAGAGCCAGCAACCGAAAAGGTAGTTACCCGCACAGAAGAAGTTCAAGGACCCAAAATCCTTGGAAAAATCGATATCGGGGGAAGTAAAAAACCCAAAGTAGAAGCTCCCGCAGCAGAAGAAACCAAGGTTGAAGCCCCCAAAGCAGAAGAACCAAAAGTTCAAGCACCCGTGGTGGAAACACCCGCCGCCGAACCCACACCTGAAGTTGTTGAAACCCCAACGCCCGAAGTTGTTGTAGAAGCGCAACCTACCCCCGCGGTAGAAACACCCGCTGAACCCATCGTAGAAGTAGCCGCGGAAGTTACTCCCGCTACAACCACAACACCCGAACACGATGAAAATGATATCGAGAAAATCGATACCAAATTCGAAGTACTCTCTGGACCCAAAGTCCTCGGAAAAATAAACCTGCCAACCGTAGCACCCACCGGTGTTAAGTCACTGGCCGGAGAAGCTCGCGATGATCTTCGCGAAAAACGCAAACGCAAACGCAAAGCGGCCGGTACCGAGAAAGTAGCCGTGCAAGAACGCGTTAAACAAGACCAAACTACCACCAATACCGGTACCGACAACCGCACAGCCCCCAAAGCAGAAATCACCAAAGAAGCTGTTCAGCAGAAGGTGAGAAATACGATGGGACAAATGGGCAATGCCGGTAGGTCGCGTGGTATGAAGCAAAAGATCAAGCAGAAGAACAAAGAGGATCGCGCCAACGACCGCAGAGAAACCAATCTCCGCAAAGAAAAAGAAAGCAAAATCCTGAAGGTTACCGAATTCCTCACTGCCAATGAATTGGCAACCATGATGAATACCAGTGTAACCCAAGTTATTTCTTCTTGTTTCATGCTTGGTTTGATCGTTTCAATTAACCAACGTTTGGATGCAGAAACCATCCAAATTGTATCTGATAACTTCGGATTCCAAGTGGAATTCGTGGATGCCGAATCACAAATCGAAGCGGCCGATAACGAAATGGATGATGTAGCCGATTTGCTGCCTCGCGCCCCAATCGTTACCGTAATGGGTCACGTTGACCACGGTAAAACATCGTTGCTCGATTACATCCGTAAAGCAAACGTAATTGCCGGTGAAGCCGGAGGTATTACCCAGCACATCGGTGCCTATGAAGTAACCCTGGTAGATGGTAAGAAAATAACGTTCTTGGATACTCCCGGACACGAAGCGTTCACCGCGATGCGTGCAAGGGGTGCCAAAGTAACGGATTTGGCCATCATCGTGATTGCTGCAGACGACTCGGTGATGCCGCAAACCCGTGAAGCCATCGCCCACGCACAAGCTGCTGGCGTTCCCATGGTATTCGCATTCAACAAAATTGATAAAGATGGTGCCAACGCAGACAAAATCCGCGAACAATTGGCAGCCATGAACATACTCGTAGAAGATTGGGGTGGTAAATTCCAGTGTCAAGAAATCTCTGCGAAAAAAGGTCTCAACGTAGACAAACTACTCGAAAAAGTATTGTTGGAAGCTGAAATGATGGATCTTAAAGCAAACCCTAACCGGAGAGCCAAAGGAACCGTAATTGAAGCTACCCAAGAAAAAGGACGTGGTATTGTATGTAGCATGCTCGTACAAACCGGAACCTTGCGCATCGGCGATCACGTGGTCGTTGGTCCATACTACGCCAAAGTACGTGCGCTCTTCAACGAACGCGGAGGTAAAATTGATTTCGCTCCACCAAGTACCCCGGTGAAAATGCTCGGTTTCTCTGATGCCCCAACCGCCGGTGATGCCTACGTGGTGTTCGATGACGAAAGCGAAGCAAAAGCCCTCGCAAACAAACGCCTTCAGTTGGTGCGTGAACAAGGTATCCGTACCAAACGCCACATCACCCTGGATGAAATCGGTCGTCGTTTGGCCGTAGGAAACTTCAAAGAATTGAAGTTGATCGTAAAAGGTGACGTGGATGGTTCTGTAGAAGCACTTTCCGATTCATTGCTCAAATTGACCACCGAAGAAATCGCAGTAAACGTAATTCACAGCGGTGTTGGTCAAATTACCGAGAGCGATGTATTGCTGGCCTCTGCATCCGATGCCATCATCGTTGGTTTCCAGGTTCGTCCTTCTGCAAAAGCAAAACAAATCGCCGAAAACGAAGAAATCGATATCCGTACCTACTCAGTTATCTATCAAGCCATCGACGAAATCAAAGCCGCGATGGAAGGCATGTTGAGTCCTGAAGTGGTAGAAAAAGTCATTGGTACCGTGGAAATCCGCGAAGTATTCAAAATTTCCAAAGTGGGTACCATTGCAGGTTGCTATGTAACTTCGGGTATGATCGAAAGAAAAGCCAAATTGCGCGTAGTGCGTGATGGTGTGGTTATCCATACCGGTGAATTGGCTTCTTTGAAGCGTTTCAAAGACGACGTAAAAGAAGTTGCCAAAGGCTACGAGTGCGGTCTACAAGTGGAAAGATTCAACGATATCATGGAAGGCGATTACTTGGAAATCTTCAAAACTGAAGAAGTAAAACGCAAACTGTAATTTTTGGTACAGACTTTGCTTTATACACAAAAAATTAACACCATGAAAAAAACATTGACTCTTTTGGCCGCCGTTTTGGCTTTTGTGACCACCAGCTTCGCACAAACTGAAGATGGTATCAAATGGGAAAAGAAATCACACGACTTTGGTTCTATTAAAATGGGTCCCAAAGCCGAAGTAACTTTCCGATTCACCAACACAACCAAAGCACCTGTTGTAATCACTGCCGCTAACCCTTCTTGTGGTTGCACCGCTTCTGAATACACCAAAACCCCCATCATGCCAGGCAAAGTAGGTGAAGTTACCGCTAGCTACGGCACCGACGGTCGTCCAGGATTCTTCCAAAAGTCAATCAAAGTAAACTTCGATAACGGCACTTCTACTGATCTTATCATCAGCGGTACCGTAAACACCGAAGCTGCTCCTGCTCCAAAGAATAACGAATTAAAGTAATGAGACTGTTCGTCGCTTGCACCCTGTTTTTCGTTGCCCTCGTAGGTAACCAAGCCATCGCGCAAGTGGTAACCAGTCCCAATGCTGTTACCACCAAAAGCAGCAACGCCAGCATCAAATTTGAAAACACATCGCACAGTTTTGGCAATATCATCGAAGGCCAAATTGCACGCTACGATTTCAAATTTGTTAATACCGGCACCGAACCCTTGATTCTATCAAACGTATCGGCAAGCTGCGGATGTACCACACCTAAATGGCCCCGCGAAGCCATCGCCCCAGGCAAATCAGCTGTAATCACCGCTGAATACAACAGCCAAGGCAGACCCGGAACCTTTACCAAATCTATTTTCGTAAAGAGCAACGGTGGCGATGTTACCCTCACCATTTCTGGTAACGTGGTAAAAGAACCAGAGCAACCTCGCTCTCCCATCATCATTCGATAATCCAAAAAAGACTGGCTTCGCCAGTCTTTTTTTTGCCCCGTACAACACATCCATTTCCCCGATTGTCTTACCTTCACAACCCAACCCCGTTGCCATGAAAAAATACGTCATCGCCGCTTTAATAACCCTACTCTCCCTCAATACTCTCCTCGCCCAACAACCCCTCACAAAACCCGTTGAAATCCTAGGATCCACCGTTGTTGAGGTCAATGCGAACGTGGGCGATATGGTAGAAGTGGTATTCGCACTGCGCAACAACTCCCTCGACGATTTCTACATCGCACAAATTCAAACCGACTGCCACTGCATCAATGCGGTGCACCCCGATATGGTGAAACACCTCACCACCGATTCCATCACCGTTGTCCTAAATACCAACAACGTACCGCCCGGCACCTTCGTGAAAAAGGCCTACCTCGAAACGCCCGATAACAAAGTCGTTGAACTCGTTCTACAAGGCAACCTCAAAGTCATCAAACCCATCACCAAGGCCGGACAAAAACCCATCATCTACAAACCCCTGCATGTAAGATTGCACAACAAACAAAACGAATTGCCCCAAGTACAATGGCTGAAAACCGCTCACGACTTCGGGTATGTTACTCCCCCAGAACCCGCAAAAACGGAATTTACCCTGAGAAACCTCGGACCGCAACCCATCGAAATCAAAAGCGTTGAACCTGGCTGCAGTTGTACCATTTCAGATTACACCAAAGGACCCATTCAGGCCAATCAAACCGCCACCGTTACCGCGGCCTTCACCACAAAAGGCGCCTTCGGATATTTCAAAAAATTCATCAAAGTAGAACTTACAGATGGAAGAACCTACCAACTCGCCATTACCGGCAACGTAGACCCCATGTAAGGGAACATTCACTATCCATTCATCTGCAGCACACCACC
>JAHEMG010000148.1 GCA_024643755.1 Flavobacteriales bacterium
GAAAATTCCAACGTGGCTGGATCATGAAAGTCGGTAAAGTTCACCGTGGGGTAAATACACATTGGATCGTTTAACCCCGTGTAATAACGCTTGTCTTCAAACCAACCCAAATCAGCAACCAACCAACACTGCTGACGCTTTTCCAATAATTTCTCCAATCCCGTTCTTACCGTTGCATCTGGAATACACGCCGCCAATACGATGCTGTCGCGTTTGGGTAATGCAGGTGTCAACACGCCGTTTTTCCAAACGTGAATCGTTACCAACTTATTGCCCACCTTCTGCATGGCCGCTTTGTACATGGTGCCTTTTGTCTTGCTGTTTTTGTCGGCATCAATCACTATGCAAATGCGATGCTTGGGAAACATCCCCACAATGTTCTTGGCCACACTCTTGTATCGCAAAGTATCGTTGATGAAGAAATTCAAATTGGGATAAGGACCTTTGCCCTTGCTCATACTTGGCTTTACATACGCCATGGGAGATAGCCAAACATTGGGCGCCGTCTTCCATACAAGTCCACTGTGTTGCGAAAGTGCTTTGAAATTATCCTCGTAAACCGGACCGATTAAAATCTGCTGGTCACGGAAATTGTCGCTCTTCACCAATGCCGCCAACGCTTGTTGGTTTAAGGGTAAACTATCCGTAGGTTCAGTGTCCCACACGGTGACGTTTGCTTGGAAACCTTCCGACTCTAATTCTGAAAATCCGAGTTTCAATCCCAAGTAATAGTCCATCATGGCATCCGTCAAAGGATTGGTTTTTGTTCCTTTTGCATGAAACGGCAAAGCAACGCCAATGCGCAATGGACCTATGTTGGCATCGGGTTTTGGACTTCCAATTTCTTGGCCGTGCAACGACCCCATGAACAAACACAATATCGCCATCAACCATCCTGCTTTGGAACGGTACATGAAAAGGCGAGGGGTTTGCACTGGGTAAGTCATCGGTTTATTCCCATTCAATGGTGGCGGGTGGTTTTGAACTAATATCGTACACAACCCGGTTGATGCCGCGTACCCGGTTAATGATGCTGTTGCTGATATCAGCCAATACATCGTAGGGCAAATGCACCCAGTCTGCGGTCATACCGTCTGTGCTAGTCACAGCCCTCAAAGCAACGACTTGCTCGTAAGTACGTTCATCGCCCATCACGCCCACACTTTGAATGGGCAACAAAATGGCGCCTGCCTGCCAGATTTTTTCATACCAGCCGTGCTCGCGCAATTTTTCCATGTATACCCAATCCGCCTCTTGCAACAATTTTACCTTGGCTTCGGTGATATCGCCCAAAATGCGAATGCCCAATCCTGGACCTGGGAACGGATGGCGATGCAATATTTCATGAGGTAAACCCATGGTGTCACCAACCCTACGAACTTCGTCTTTAAACAAACTGCGCAAGGGTTCGATGATTTTTAAACTCATTTTTTCGGGCAAACCACCCACGTTGTGGTGACTTTTGATGGTGGCGCTCGGACCTTTTACACTCACGCTTTCAATGACGTCGGGATAAATGGTACCTTGTGCCAACCACTTGGCGTCTTGGATTTTGGCGCTCTCATCTTGAAACACCTCCACAAATACCCGTCCGATGGCCTTGCGTTTCGCCTCAGGATCGGTAAGTCCGGCCAGTGCATCATAAAACTGTTTTGATGCATCCACCCCAATCACGTTCAAGTCCAACTGCTTATAGGCCTCTTGCACCAAAGCGAATTCGTTTTTGCGCAACAGTCCGTTGTCGATAAATATGCAATGCAATTGCTTGCCGATGGCCTTGTGGAGCAACAATGCGGCTACGGAGCTATCAACACCGCCCGACAATCCCAAAATGACTTGGTCTGTGCCTACGGTTTGACGAATATGTGCTACGGTTTCATCGATAAAATGTCCGGGCGTCCAATCGCCAGCGCAACCGCAAATGCCGTATGCGAAGTTTTTCAGCAAGGCCAAACCTTCCGTGCTGTGATACACTTCAGGATGGAATTGTATACCGTAAACAGGGTTGTTGCTTTCAAGCTCAAATGCAGCAACGGGAATGCTCTCCGTCTTCGCGATGACAGTGGCATGAGCAGGCAGTGCGGTAATGGTATCGCCATGACTCATCCAAACCTGCGACTCCTGACTCAAATTTTGTAAAAGTGCATTGCCGTCTTCGCAACGAATCATCATGGCCCGACCGTATTCTCTGTGATCGCTGCGGGACACAACACCTCCTTGCACCTTTGCCAGCATCTGAGCGCCATAGCAAACGCCGAGGAGGGGACCGTGCGACATCAATCGATCCAAATCCACCATGGGTGCATCGGCTTCGTTGACTGAGCAAGGACTACCCGAGAGAATGATGCCTTTGATATCGGCAGTTAATTCGGGAATATGGTTGTAAGGGTGAATTTCGCAATACACAAACAGTTCGCGTAAACGACGTGCAATCAATTGCGTATACTGAGAACCAAAGTCGAGGATGAGAATTTTTTCGGTCATGAATCTACTGCAAAGGTACTGAATTCCTGCCGAGTTTCCCCAATTTTTGGGCCAATTACGCCGCCGAATCTGTGGGCATTTTCAGTACTTGTTTCACCATCCATAGGGCGGCATTGCTCGTGCGCTGGATGATTTGTTCACGATTGCCAAACAGTCTGAACGATTTACAGAGTTCTCCGTTTTGGGTAGACACGGCGATATAAACGAATCCCACCGGTTTTTCTTTGGTTCCGCCGCCAGGTCCAGCAACACCGGTGGTAGCGATCGCCAAATCAACGCCAAATTTTCTTCTAACGCCGCTCGCCATGGCCAAGGCACAGGCCTCGCTCACTGCGCCATGTGTTGCGATAATTTCCGGATCAACGCCCAACTCCGCCGACTTGATTTCGTTGGCATAGGCAACCATTGAACCAGGATAAACAGCGGAAATGCCAGGTGCTTGCATCAATCGATGAGCCACCCATCCGCCGGTACAACTCTCAGCCGTGGTAAAGGAGATTTGATTCTTAATCAGGTAATTCGATAGATAAAGCGCAGGATCTATATCGCCCAAGCAAAAAACATCTTCAGGTATCGCCTGTTGTAAACGATCAAAGTATAAATCAATGTCCCCTTCGCTAGCAACTGCATCGCCCTGTTGCACTTGGGATAGGCGCAATTTTACCATGTTGAAACTTGGCAAATACGCCAATGAAAGGTGAGGGGGTAGCGATGCTTCAAAGGTTTCTAGCTGACGTGATAGCAAACTTTCGGCCTTCTGCAGGGTAACCAACGTGCGATGTTCCACCGTGGGCAGCGGAAATTTGACTTTCAGTTTGGGGATTACCCGCTCTTCAGTAAGGTGGTATACTTCCCCGGGAACACCCGGCATCGATACCAACACTTTTCCGGCTTGATCAAACCACATCCCCGGAGCTGTGCCCACTGCGTTGTGCAAGGTTTCGCAAAGCGCAGGCAGATCGGCTTGTACTTGATTGGTTTCCAACATCAACCGTCCTCTTGAGGCAAACAAAGCCTCTAAATGGGCCAAAACTGCTTCGTCTCGACGATATCCGCATTGATAATATTGGCAAAGTGTTTTCTTGGTGATATCATCCTTGGTGGGACCTAATCCGCCCGTCATGATCACCAAATCCACCCGGGAAAAGGACTCTGCAACGGCGCTTAAAATGGCTGATTCTTTGTCGCTCACCGCCGTTTTACGCGCAATCGAAATACCAATGCTACCCAATTGTTGTCCCAAATAAGCACTGTTGGTATCAATGGTCTGTCCAATCAATAACTCATCGCCAATGGTGATAATTTCCGCTTGCATGCAACAAAAATACGACAGCCATGGGGTAGTTGGCCACTGCAATCGTGTAACTTTGTTGCATGTCTTTGCCCATCATCATATACACAGACGGTGCAGCCCTTGGAAATCCCGGTCCGGGTGGTTATGGTGCCGTATTGATGCATGCTGAACACCGAAAGGAACTATCGGGCGGATTCCGCAGAACCACCAACAACCGTATGGAGCTGTTGGCCGTGATCATGGCGCTGAAGCACATCAAAACGCCAGGGTTGCCCATTCAGATTTACACCGATAGCAAATACGTTTGTGACGCGATTGAAAAACGTTGGTTGTTTGGTTGGAAAGCCAAAGGCTGGAAAAAGGTCAAGAATGTGGATTTATGGCAGACATTTTTAGGCCAATACGAAATTCATAAACCCAAGTTTTATTGGGTGAAAGGACATGCGGGCATCAAAGAAAATGAGCGATGTGATGTGTTGGCGACCACCGCGGCACAGTCTAAACCTACCGATATCGATGTGAATTACGAACGATACGAGTTGGAGTCAAAGGAATCAGGCGGACTGGATTTCTAGCAAGTGCTTGGCATTGAGTTTTGCCGCTTCTGATGGGGTTCTTCCCGATAACATTTCTGCGATGGCCTGAATTCTACCTTCATCATCCAAGGTGCGAATCTGTGTTTCGCTGATATCGGCCTCGTTGTTTTTGAATACGAACAATTGTTGGTTTCCAGAAGCTGCCACCTGTGGTAAGTGGGTAATGGCCAAAATTTGTTGTTTCTTGCCCTGTTGACGCATCAAAAATCCCAGTCTACTGGCGACTTCTCCGCTCACACCAGTATCTGCTTCATCGTAAATAAGCGTTGCCAATTGTTTGAGGTCCGCAATGATGGTGCGCAAGCAAAAATTCAACCGTGAAATTTCACCACCCGAAGCCACTTTTTCAATGGGCATGGGCTGTTGTCCTTTGTTGGCACAAAAGAGTAGGGCGATACGCGAATTGCCGCTGTTTTGATAGTTGTTTTCTTGCTGCAATTGTATGTCCATCTGCGCAAATGGCATCTCCAGTTGGTGCAAATGCGAAATTACCTGCTGGGATAGAGCGTCTTTGTGCTTCAGTCGTGCGGCATGCAAATCATTGGCTAGGTCCTTTCGGGTTTCTATTGCCTGATTCAATTGCGCAGTCAACTGTTCTATTTCCTCTTCCAAATGATGCTCTCCGGCGTGACTGGCTTCCAGTGTTGCACGTTTGTCGATCAATCCTTGTGCGTCTGAACATCCGTGTTTGCGCAACAACAATTGGAGTGCTGAGAATCGCTCGTTGATGGTCTCCAATCGCGCTGGATTTAGTTCTGTACTCTGAAGCGCATGTTGGATATCTCTAGACAGTTCCTTGGCTTCAATCCCCAAATTGTTGGCTCTATCGTAAAAGTCGGCTAGAGAAGCAGTGAGGTTTACAAAGCCCTTGAGTTCTGATTTGATTTTGTTCGACAAATCAAGAAGGCTGCCTTCACCGCCGTCGAGGTAGGCCTCTGTTTTGGTGAGTGCCAGGGATAAGCTTTCTGACTGACTCAATAGGGATATTTCTTGTTCCAGGTCTACTTCTTCACCCTGCAAGGGATTGAATTCTTGCAATTCGTTGAGTAGGTATTGGTGGTAGTCTGAATCCTGTTGTATTTGGGCTAGGGCGGTTTTCTTTTCTGACAGGGCAGATTCTAACTGCTGAACCGTTTGGTGTGCGGTTCGATATTGATTGAGTAAAACCTCTGTTCCCGCAAATGCGTCAAGGAGTTTGAGTTGCTCTTCTGATTGCGTTACCAACAATCCTGTATGTTGAGAGTGAATTTCTAATAGCTGACTGCCCAACCATTTCAAATCAGTAACGGTCACAGGGGTATCGTTGATGAAAGAGCGCGTTTTGCCATTGGGATGCCACTCTCTGCGAACGGTGCAAATGGATGCGTAGTCTAATTCGCGTTGTTCAAATGCTTGTGACAGGGTAAGTTTGTCTACATTGAATTCCGCTTCAATGATACATTTTTGGGAAGGGTCTAAAATGGCAGAACTATCGCCCCGATCGCCCATCACCAAGCCGATGGCACCCAATAAAATACTTTTACCTGCGCCGGTTTCTCCCGTGATACTGGTATATCCCGTTTGAAAATCAATGTCTAACGCTTTGATGAGTGCGTAATTCTGAATCTTCAGGTGCGTTAACATAACAGGTAGTTGGGATTATCGTGTAAT
>JAHEMG010000153.1 GCA_024643755.1 Flavobacteriales bacterium
CGCGATACAACGAAAGTGGACCTTTCAACTTCAACTTCAACACGGTAACATCTGAATCCAAGCTATCCACCGGCACGTCCATAAACACCGTCCCGGGCACCGAACTCCAAGAGATTTTACCTACCACTTTGTGATTCAATCTCCCCTCAACGCCCATCACTTCCGCCGATACAATCTCATTACGCAACCCCTTCACCATCACCGAATATTTCATGCCAGACCCCCCATCGATTTCAATGGCTTCGTCCCCCGCCTTTCCCAACACCTCGTTGATTGCATCCTCCAATGCCTCCTCCTCCAAATACTTATCATCCCGCGGCACACCTTGCACTTGCGTCAAAAACAAATAAAGTATCGTAGAGTCTTTGCTAATCGTGCTTGGTCCATAAAAATGTCCCCCCGGCAACCCCGCCAAACTACCATAAATGGCTTCCGCGTGTTTGCTTGTCCATCGACCCAAATCCCTCAACAACTTCGTTTGCTGCGCCGTAATGGTCCCGTCTGCTTTCGGTCCGATATCCAACAACAAATTACCACCCATCCCCAAACACTCCGAAAAAATGCGAATCACTTCGTTCGATGTCTTCATGAGGGTATCGTTCGGACGCCAACCCCAATTGTCGTTGCTCGTCATGCACAACTCCCACAAAGTGGCATGCGCCTTGCCGTCCAAACCAACCCTCATAGGCCGAGTGATGGGCATATTCTGTTCTGGCGTAGCATAATCACCGTAACCCTGCAACCGTCCGTTCATGATGGCATTGGGGTTGGCGGTCAATATATCCTGCCTGATCTTGGGTGCATTCCATTCAGCATTGCTATGCTCCCAATCGCCATCAAACCAAAACAAATCGGGGTGAAACTGCGAACTCAACTCACCAATTTGCGCATGCATAAACCGCAAAAATCGCTGCCACCGCACTGTATCTTCAGCCAATTTATACCTGCCCTGATCTTTGAAAAAACCCGGATAATCGTTGTGCGACCAATCCAAAAGCGAATAATACGCACCAAACTTCAACCCTTCTTCACGAAGTGCCGCCGCGAACGGAGCAATCACATCGCGCTTGGCCGGAGATTGGGCCACTACACTCAAAGGCAATTTCGCATTCCACAAAACCGGCTTTTGCAGCTTCAATGGCTCGCTGGCACTCAAACTCCAAGCCGCATTTGGAGTCAATTGCTGAGTGTTCCACAAGGCAACCCCATCGTGATGCTGGGTCGTAATCACCGCATATTGCGCACCGCTTTCCTTGATCAATGCCGCCCACGCTTTTGGATCGTATTTCTCCGCCGTAAACCCTATCAACTGCCCCATATAGTACGGATAGCTGGTATTTCTGCTGTGAAAACTCCAACTTTCCGATGTCCCTTCCACCGCGTAAATGCCCCAATGAATAAAAATTCCCAACTTAGCATCGGCGAACCATCGCATTTTCGGGGCGATGCTATCCCGTTCGATTCCCTTCGGGGCGATGCTATCCATAACAAATCGATCGGCAATTCCCTCAACAAACATTCCATTAGCAGCTGGGAAATCAGTGCACGATGCTTTGGCCATCAAACCGCCATCGCCCAAAACCCCCTGTACCAACCCTATCAACCCCGCCAAAAAAACCGCTGAATGCCACATACTTTTCATATTTTGCGGGCAATTTACCACGGAAATTGGATATGCGGAAAGTTTTGGTCTCGGGATGCTTCGATATGATGCACAGCGGTCACATCGCCTTTTTAAAAACAGCGGCGAACTACGGACAAGTCTATGCGTGTATTGGCAGCGACGAAACGGTATTTTCGCTCAAAGGGCGCTACCCCATTGTAAACCAAGCCGAACGCAAATATTGCCTAGAAGCGTTGGCCTTTGTATATGAGGCAAGGGTAAGTCGGGGCGATGGCCATTTGGATTTTTTGCCCGAATTACTAGAAATCAAACCCGATGTGTTTGTGGTTAATGCCGATGGCGATTCTCCTGAAAAGCAGGCGCTCATGTCCCAACATGGCATCGAATACATCGTACTAGATCGAATCCCAGCAGAAAATCTACCCCCGAGAAGCACCACCGCGCTTCGCGCGGTGTGCGACATTCCTTTCCGACTTGATTTGGCCGGTGGTTGGCTGGATCAACCCTTTGTTAATGCGTTGGCTGGCGGACCGGTGATCACCATCTCCGTGGAACCCACCCACGAATTTAACAGCCGAAGTGGAATGTCGAGCAGCACCCGCAAAGCCGCCATCGAACTCTGGAAAACCCAAATCCCAGATGGCAATCGCGAGGATTTGGCCAAAACCTTATTTTGCTACGAAAACCCACCTGGAACCACTGAAATTGCGGGATCCCAAGACGCCATTGGCTTGGTTTATCCCGGCCTTAATGGCATTTTCTACGGTGAGACCAACAGCTATTGGCCTTCAAAAATCGAAACGATCAACAACAACGACACCCTGTCTTGGCTTGAAGCCCATTTGTGGTTATTGCCACTCGGCGAGCGGGAAGATGGGTATTCGGTTTTGGAGAACACCCACATCGATAAGGAGGCGGCGGCGGCCTTGGCCGCCGCCGCCAACAACCTGTTTCTAGCCGCACAAAACCAAGACGCCATCGCCCTGGGAAAAGCCATGACCGCCTCGTTTGAAGCCCAAATCGCCATGTTCCCCAACATGTGCACCCCCCAAATCCAATCAACCATTCAACGTACTTACGCGGAAACGCCGGATATACTCGGACATAAACTCTCAGGGGCTGGTGGTGGGGGCTACCTCGTGCTGTTTTCCGAAAAACCCGTGCCCAACACCCTCCAAATCAAAATCCGTCGCGCTGCAAACTAAAACCCGAACCCCTCACCAAAAAATCCCATCCAAAAACACGCCAAGATGCGCTATATCTACTCCCTCTTTTTCCTCTGGGCCGTTGCTCACAACCTCAACCCACTGCTTATTCCCCACCTGAAAAAGGTTTGCGAATTGTCTGATCTGCAATCTGCGCTGGTCGACTCCGCCTTTTACATCGGATACTTTGCGATGGCCCTGCCCGCCGGGGCCTACATCAAAAAATATGGATACACCAAAGCAATCACTGTGGGTCTCATGCTATTCGGCGTAGGTGCTTTGATGGTCGGTGCCTTTGGTTCTCAACAACAATTTTACGCCGCGCTGGCAGGTTTATTCACGATGGCCGCCGGACTCACCTTTCTTGAAACCGCCGCCAACCCATTGGTAACACTGCTCGGAAAACCTGAAACCGCCACCACCCGCCTCAACCTCGCTCAATCTTTCAACGGACTCGGCGCCACACTATCCGTTTTTATTGGTGGGATGATCCTTTTCCCAAACCACAACAAAAATGCGGATACAATTCTCAGCAATTCAGCACAGACCAACTCCCCAGAGGCATTGGCAGAACAAGCCCAAAAACTCCTCAATCCCTATTTATTCATCGCCGCGATCACCGTCGCCCTTGGACGCGCCTTTTGGAAGGGCTGGATCAAATTGCCCGCAATTTCGGCGAACCCAAACACACAAGATCCCATAACTACAACAACCCAACACCCCGCATCAACCCAAACAGAAAACGCCCCCTTCATACATCCCTCAGAACCCTACCTGCAGCCAAACCTAAATACCGTTCAACAGATCGGTGCGCTGCTGTCCGTTCCCATGTTTCGCAAAGGCCTCTTAGCCCAATGCTGCTATGTAGGTGCCCAAGTTGGGGTCGGTAGTTTTTTCATCCGATATGCAACCACCTACGGACATGTTTCACAATCGGTTGCGGCCACTGGGCTCTCCTTCGGACTGCTGCTATTCATGATTGGCCGATTCACAGGAACCTTTTTGATGCGATGGGTATCGCCAGCCACATTACTGCTGGGAACGTCGCTCATCGCCGTCATCATTTGTAGCATCGTAACGCTTATACCCTCAGATACCGGATTTTGGTTGCTCATCGCGCTGCAATTTTTCATGAGTATCCTATTCCCAACCATCTTTAGTTTGTCGCTCGCCACCCTCAAAAACGCACCTCCCATGGCCTCCTCTTTGTTGATCATGAGCATTGTAGGCGGGGCGATTTTCCCCTTGGCGATGGGCGCCATTTCCGATAACACTTCCCTGCAATTCGCCTACCTCATACCCACGCTATGCTTCACTGTAGTGGCGATTTTCGCCAAACAAATTTCCCCCACGGCGATTTTCGCATCACCCAATTCCCTATGAGCCACAATACCCAAACAACCATGAAGCAATTTGCACTCGCCCTCGACCTCAAAAACGACCCCCGCCTCATTGCGGAATACGAAGCACATCACCAAGCTGTTTGGCCAGCCATTTTAGATAGTCTGAAAGCTTCAGGGATCATTGATTGTAAGATTTTTCGCATCGAAAACAGGCTCACCATGATTCTTGAAACCACGGCAGCATTTAGTTTCGAAGAAAAAGCGATGGCCGACGCACAAAATCCCATCGTTCAGGAATGGGAGACCCTAATGTGGACTTACCAACAAGCCATACCCTCCGCCAAACCCGGCCAAAAATGGGTAGCAATGAAGCAGATCTTTTCACTAACTTAGATGGGTGAAACACAAAAAAGAAAATTTAACGATTGGGCAGAAAGCCGCCGATAAAATTGCCAAATTTGGGGGTAGTTGGACGTTCATCATTTCGTTTTTTATTGTTTTAGCTAGTTGGATTGCATTCAATGTTTACGCACTCAACAACAAGGGATTCGACCCTTATCCGTTTATTTTACTCAACCTTATCCTCAGCTGCTTGGCATCCATACAAGCACCCATCATCATGATGAGTCAGAATCGTCAGGAAGAAAAAGACCGTGAAAGGGCAGAATGGGATTTAAAAATCAACGAGAAGGCCGAAGCAGAAATTCGAGAGATCTCAAAGAAACTCGACATTTTGATGCTCCAACACCAAGGTTTGGCCCAGAAAATTTCCGATTCAGATATGTTTCATGATTCAAAAACGAAATCTTAATTTTTGAATCATCCCCGCCAAACGCGGTTACCGCCAATGGTGTGAAAGTGTGTCCATTACACTAAGTTTCGCCCACCAAATAAACCAATCATTCATCGATAAATCCGGTTTCTGAATCCCAATCATACTAACTTCGGTTTACACCTAATGTGACAAATCAATGCTAGCACAATTTACCCTCACCCTACTTTTCTTCATTTCCTGCTGGGGTATCAGCATGGGATTGATAGTGTTGTTATGTAAAACCGTAAATCCGTTTCTAAACCGACTATTGGGTTTCACAATCATGGTTATGACCTGGCCATATGTGCAAACAACACTTATCGCCACCGGAACGATCTTGAAAATACCTTACCTCTATGGCGCCTTTGCTTTTTTCTATTTTCTCACGCCGCCCTTAACCTTCATTTATTTGCGGGCATTGCTGTATGATGAAACCCGTTTTTATCGCACCGATCTACTCCACATGATCCCCCCATTCATTCAGCTAGTATTAAGCCTACCCTATCTGTTTAAAGGATTTGCATTTCAATATCCATTTGCCCAAGAATTGGTCGCCGGCAAAAACGTAACCCAACTAACGCCCATTACTGTCGTTCCGCAGAAAATCGCCTTGGTTCTTTTGTTCATCGAAACAGCGATCTATATATACTACTCCCTGAAACTCATCGCCACGCGCAAAAAACAATTAGCACCAGACCAAGTCCACCAATTCATCATTCACCAATGGGCAAAATCATTCATGTATTACTGTATCGCAATTGTGGGATTCATTTTTTTAAATACGTTTAGACAGTACTTGGGAATAGAGTTCTTCGATTTCATTCCATTCGGAGGTCCACTTTTCTACTTGCGATGTATTCTATTTTCAATGATTTTGATTGGCATATTCAAGAATCCGGAAGTGTTATTTGGACTGCCCAATTTCAATAAAAACATCATGGAAGAGCGGGAAGGACAAAAAATCATCAAACACCAAGCGGCCTTCAATCCAGAAAAATACTACTC
>JAHEMG010000070.1:0-5064 GCA_024643755.1 Flavobacteriales bacterium
CCCAGATTTCATCATACGGGTATTTGGTGTTGCCCAATAGCGTGCGCTTTTCCAAATAATTGCCCAATTCCTTGGGATAGCCCTTTAAATGCAGCGAATCATAAACCACCAAAATGGGTTTCGCCATGGGCATGGGGTGCAATTCCCACGTTTTCCCATCTATACTGGTCTCCACAGAAACTTCCGTCGGCGCAAATACCCAACTCGGCTCCACCGATAAACTGCCTAAAGTCACTGATGTCAAAGGTTTGATGCTGTCCAAGTCAATCTCAATCACCACGTCCTTGCCGTAAAAGCCCAACCAATGCGCACCCAAATAATCGCCGCCGAACAGTCCATCGGTAAGCGTTTCCGCCCCATGACCGGGATATCGGGCATCCGCGGGCAAGGAGAGTTTTGTTCTTTTCCCAAAAGCATTGTGCCCGCGGAAACTCAAGCTACTTACTTGGGACTCCCCGCTGTAGCTGCTGTGTAGTTCCATGGTTTTGGTCACGGCCACAATGACACTGCTATCCGTTTTTTTGTATGGCTCAATCGGAAATCTTTGATTAAAGGGAATGAGGTCGACATTCAAATCCACAAACGACTGCCAATTTTTTCCCGCCAAACTCTGTTTGACCGTCAGCGTATCAAACAGTCCACTGGCCAGCCGGGGGCGTACGCCCCCGGCCGACATCAATTCAACCAAAACCGTGTCGTGACCGGAACGAATTTTTTGTACCAACCCGTACTGACTTCTGGCAAATTCACAATCTTTCAAGCAATCGAATCTCTCATGGGCATCCACCCGATCCAAAAACTGCTGATACTTCGCACACACATCGCCTCGAACAGGGCCATGCCACAAAACCTCGCCCAATGCCAACATCCTCGGCAAAACCATGTATTCCACCCGGTTGAAATCGACCATAAACTCTGTCCACACATTGCCTTGAGCACCCGCTACATAATCCCAATCCATCGTATCCAATCCTTTGGGAATGGGGTTGTATTTGAACACATGCCACAGCGTGTTCATTCCGCCAAACGCCGTGGGTTCCGCGCTGGGCGTGCCTTGATAATGGTCGAAGTAACAAGGACTTCCGGGCGTCATTACAACGGTATGTTTCATTTTCGCCGCCTCAATGCCCCCCGCTTCGCCCCGCCAACTCATCACCGCCGCATTCGGCGCCAAACCGCCCTCTAGAATCTCGTCCCACCCAATGATGTTCCTCCCGTGCTCATTCAAATACTTCTCCATCCTTGCGATGAAATAACTCTGCAACCGGTCCTCCGGCTTGCTCCAATCATTTTTGCCATCGTTCGATTTGCCCAAATTGCTGTTCACATCGCGCAAAACTTTGATCCGCTGTTGACAGAGCAAACAATTTTTCCAGGCCGTTTTATCCACCTCATCGCCCCCAATATGGATGAATGGGGCATCGGGGAACAAGTCCATCACCTCATCCAATACATTTTCCAAAAACCGAAATGTGGCTTCATTGCCCGCGCAAAAAACTGAGGACGTGCCCTCGGGGTAAAATCCGCCCGGAACCACTGTCTGCGGCAAGTGAGAACAGCTCAAATCCGGGTACGACGCCAGCGCCGCCGATGAATGTCCGGGCATCTCAATTTCCGGGATGATTGCCACGCCACGCATTTTGGCATACGCCACAATCTCTCTCACTTCTTCCTGCGTGTAAAAACCACCATACGTGGGCACTTCACCCTCTGTTTGAGGCCTCGCCGTGCGCCATGGCTCCTCGTTTCTATCCACCCGCCAAGCGCCTACCTCCGTGAGTTTTGGATATCGCTTGATCTCCAATCGCCAGCCCTGGTCATCGCACAAATGCCAATGAAATATGTTGAACTTGTAAAAACTGAGCCAGTCGATATACCTTTTGATGTCGGTTACCCCGAAGAAATGCCGACTCACATCCAAATGCATGCCGCGGTACGTAAAGGCGGGAGCGTCTTCGATGTGCGTTTGAATCAGCGACCCACGCTGGTTGTATTCCACCAATTGCTGCAGCGTGCGCAACCCCCAAATCGATCCTTGTAATACAGGCGATGATACCTTTATGACATGGGGTTTTGCCTGGGCGATGTCTAAGCGATAGCTTTCGTTCAGGTTGCGGGGCGATGCTTGATCAATGTATTCCTTTTGCTCAATGATAATTTCCGCATTGTGCTGTTTTTTTCGCTTTTTGCTGGCTTTGCGTCTGTTGTTCTCGGCATTGTCGACCTCTTTGATGGGCGGTAAACCGGGTTTGTAAGTGAGTTGATATATGGCGTAAGGACCTTTGAGAACAGGATTTGTTGGCCACTCGGGGGTGGTCGACAACTGATAAATCTTCACGGCTTCAAGGAGTCGCGATATCAATATTGCTTGGTCGCTGTTTGTCCACCCCGTATCAAGTTTCACAAAAAAGGTGGACGTCCAATTGAAAACCGGGGCATTTCGGTTCTCTACAAACACCTGGGGTTGTGGAATTACCACACTTTGATAGGAGGGGGCGGGAGCGATGGCAGATTGGCCCTTCAAGTGTCCGATGCACAGCACAATCGCAACAGCGCATCCAAATATCGAAAGCAAAACGTCCTTCGTTACTTTGGAAACATAGTTTCCGCGTAACAAAGGACGTTTGATCAATTCGGGGATATACATTCCCGCAATTTACAATCCTTATTCGGAGATGCCAATCCGTTGGCTCATCACACCATTGTACGTTTGAACTTTTAACAAATAGAATCCTATAGGTTGCTGCAAATTCATGGTGTGTCCCTTGATTTCATTGGTCTCTTCACGGTGGATCAACTGTCCGGCCGCGTTATACACAAAAATGGTGGCCGATCCCCCAAGAATTGGGTGAATAACGAACTGACCGCGACTGGGGTTGGGACTGATGCCTAACTGCCCCACGTTCATAGACAGATTGCTCGCTGTGGTCACTTGGATGCAATCGGATGTGTCTTTGCAGCCGTTATCGGTGATTTCTACTGCGAACAAATGATTTTCCTTGGCGATGAATTGCTTGGCGGTTTCACCGGCAACGACTTGATAACTCTTGGTGCAGTTCAGCCATTGGTAAGCGCCGGTACTGCTTCGTGCAGTGAGTAAAGATCCGTTCAAGGTTACATAATCATCTACATTTACAATGGTTACACGGTACAAAATCAAACTATCGCATCCCCTGAAATTCTTTGTTACATCCACATAGTCGCCGCTCTTGGTCGCCACCGTTTTGGTGAATGGCAAAATGAAATAGCGACATGCTTTCACATCCAAGGTATCGCGACCGGGTCCCCAAATGGTTAATTTGATGGTGACAATCGAATCGCAACCGCGGTAGTTCACCAAGGTATCATAGTATTCGCCCGATTGGGTGTAGGTGTAGTTGCCGCTCGGACTTTTGAATTCGCTGCAAGCAGAGCGGATGATGGTTTTACGTCCTTGTATGATGCTGAAATTGATCTTGATGATCGAATCGCAACCATCGGCGTTTTCCAACGTATCGTAGTAGCTGCCGGGCTTGGTGTACAAATATTTGCCACTGGGCGATCTGAATTTGTAGCACTCAGCCACATTGATTTCGTTGTTGGTGGCTTGCAAGATTTTCACCTTCACTTTCAAAATAGAATCACAACCGCGGAAGCTCTTCAAGGTGTCATAATAGGTACCCGATTGGGTGTAGGTGTATTTGCCTGTGGGACTTTTTACGGAGTAGCAGTTGACCAAACTCACCGAATCCATGGGCGCGCCAATGGTCAAGAAAATGGTGATAACCGAATCGCAGCCGATGCTGTTTTTGAGGTAGTCTACATAGGTGCCAGACTTGGTCCAGGTGTAGGTTTTGCTCGGACTCGTATAGCTCTTACAGTCAAACGCTTTCATGCTCGATGTAGTGCGTTTTTTGATGGTAACCACGTATTTGATGGCACTGTCGCAACCATAAGCCGTAGGGATGGTGTCGTAATAGGTCCCTGAAACGGTGACTTTGATTTTTCCTGAGGGAGAATTGAAACGGTCGCAAGCGGTAATGGTTTCTGTTGTGCTCACAACATAGCGTTTCATGGCATATCCTTTTACCCAGTTTGAAGTGCTGCCGGTGAGGGCGAAGCCCGACAAGGTACCGGTGTTGTTGTATGGCGAGAAATCCTTGACCGTTGTTACGGTGTTGTTGGTGAGGGCTGCTTTGCCTTGGTTGAATTTATAATATGCCCTCAAACCCTTTTGGTTGGAGCAAAATTCATCGTACATATTGGCCTGAATTTCTGCGGTGGTTCTGCAGGCCTTCCAAACGCGTACCTCATCGATCAGTCCCTGAAATCTCCGCTGATACGATCCGGTATGGTCACCGATGGTAAGCTGAATGGCAGCGCCAGTGTTTGAGATGTTGCTGGTAGCGCTGGCAGAGTCCACCACTTTGCCATTCACGTACAAACGCATCCATGTGCCATCGTACGTACCGGCGATGTGCTGCCATGTGTTCAATACCAATACGTTAGAAGGGGAGTTTCGCTCCATCCAGGTGCTGGTTCCGTTGCCCATGCCAAAATTTAACTGTCCCGAACCACCCACGCGCAACATGTAACCGTAGTTGGCCGAGTTATCTTCTTTGCAGATTACGTTGCAATCCCAAGGGTTGGTTTTAAAACTTGTGGGGTAGATCCAGGCCTCCAAGGTGAGCAATTTGCCCGTGATTTGAACGGAAGTGTCGTTCCCGCAAGATACCCGGTCATCGGTGCCATCGAACGATAGACCATTTTGGGCTTGTGCCACTTGGGTTGTAGATGTTGCTACTAACGTCAATAATGGAACGAAAAATTTATTTAGTATATTTATTTTCATAAAGTTACGAGAAGAGGTTAGGACGAATGTAAACGCAAATTCCCGATAAAATCAACCGGACGACGCAATTTTTACGTCGTTTTTTTCAATTCGATGCGATTCCCGCCCAAGTCGGCGGCATGATGCGCATGACAGGTGAGCACGATCATCTGTTTTTCCCCTGCAAACGCGCTGATGCAGTTGCTGGCTGCCCTTCGTCTATCGTCGTCGAAATCCGTAAAGGGATCATCGAG
>JAHEMG010000070.1:5164-30325 GCA_024643755.1 Flavobacteriales bacterium
ATTTCTGCCTGAATCGCTTGCAGTTGTTCGATGGTTGAATTGGTTTTTTTCAGCGTTTGGGCGCGGTTGTTTTCCAATATGCGTAACTGATCGTTGTTAGTTTGGTTGACCAGGATGTTTCGTTCAAAATCTGCCCATGTAGACAGGTTGTTTTTCGACAAAATCGCCTGCTGTGCCAATCGATTTTCTTCCATTTGCGCCAACAGCTGATCGATGGGTTTGAGGGCCGATTTTACTGTGATTTTCCAATCGTTCTGGGCGATGGTCACCTGCGCCGTAATGTCGATCTCTCTGGAATCACCCTTGCCCAGACTTACCGTGGATGCAGGTTCTAAGCCATTGGTGACTTCGAATGATACCGCTGTTTCCGCGCTGAAAGTGGCCTGAAGTTTTTGGGCTTTGAGCTCCACTTCAAGCTGTTGGATATTGTTTTGATGCGATTTGATGAGCGCCTCATCCGCTTTGTCGATGTTGCCATTGGCTTGCAGCGCCTTTTGAATCTCCGCGATTTTGATATCCATGTCCAAGATGTCGCTGTAATACCCCAAATTGTCCTTGGTTTCTTTGATTCTGCGGGCACGTTTCCCTTCTTCGGCAATCTTTTCCAGATCCGTTTTCATTTCCGCAATGGATGTGCTGAGCGATGCTTGGTTTTTGGCTTTGGCATCCCAGTTTTGTAATGCGTTCATCATGGGCGACAACGCGGTCTCCAAATCGTTTTTTGCCAACTGCAATCGGGTACTGTTGTTATATACCTCTTTCAAACCATCCAGTGTTTTGAACTGCGCCTGCTTATTTTCTAGCTGTGCCGATTGGGTTTTCAGCGATTCGTTGATTTTCTCCATGGCGATTTCCAAGCCAATCAACTCTTGGTAGTCTTTTCGAACGGTTTCCAGTTCGTAGTAAGACTTCACGATGAAGCCAGCATTTTTGATCCAAGGATTGCTGATGCCTCGGTTGTCTCTCGGACCGTCCATGAAAAAATCCCACTGACCATTGTAATCCACCATCATCGCTTCCAAATCTTTGAGCAGATCCTCAGCGGGAATATCGCCTGGAATGCCTGCCTGCATATTTTTTAAGGTGGGTATGCGGTTGATGTTTTGGGCCGATGCTTCAATATTGTTCGCTGTTTGGAATAGGGTGTTTTGGTCTGCAAACAAAATGGTTTCCCAACTGCCGCGATGCAACTGCAACAATTCATTCAATTGTTCCTGCACGGCGCTGTCATCGTTCCAAGAAGCCCCGCCATTCAATTTTAGACTAGCCGATTTTCCAGCGCCCCAGGTTTTGGATAAACTGTAAATATCGCTTCCCACAGAAAAGGTGAGGTTCACTTTGGCATGATCGCCCTTGCCACGGGGGATGTATTTTTCGGCAAAAGGGGTGAATTCGCGTTTGCCTTGTTGCGTATTTTCAAACAAAACTGCTTTGATGGCGTTCACCAACGTGGATTTTCCTGCTTCATTTTCTCCCAAAACCACATTGAGTCCTGGTTGGAAGTCAACGGTGCGTTGCTGAAAGCCTGCGAAAGGACAAAGTTCGATCTGTATCAGTCTCATCGGTTTTGGTGTTTTTGGATGATGCCATAGGCCAATTGTAGGGCCAATTCAGATTCGGGTTGCTCGGCGATGCCGGATAGCCATTGGTAGGCGGATGTGCCTTCGGCGAACGTGCTTTGAATGAAATGTGTATCAACCGCCACGCCCACTTGGTTTTCGAAAGACACATGCAAATAATGCGATGGAAGTCCCTTCAGCAACAGGTTGAGCGCATCCAGATCGACTTGCGACAAACTACCACTTAATTTCAAGTCTAACACCCATTTGGGGTTTCTCCAAGTGAGTTCGAGTGCTTGGAAATCAGACAGTGTAAAATCCCGACCAAATTGCAAGATCTGCCTAGAAAATTGCAAATTGCCGGTGGTCAATTGCTGGAATTTGAGGTTTTTTTGCTCATCCACCTCAATGAACCAAGCGTATCCAGGGATTTTCCGTTTGATGCTTTCTGGGGTATGTGTGGCGGGCATGAAATAGCCTGGATTGCCCACTGCGTTTGGATTGGGGTAGGGTACATGTATGTGTCCGAGTAGCCAAAAATCTACTCCGGCTGCTTTGAGGTCTGATTCGGTCATGTTGAAATAGCGATCGGCATCGTCTACGCCCATGCCTTCTACGTTGCCGTGTGCGAGGCCTATGTGCAAGCCATCGGCGGGTTTTGGGGTGTTGCCAACCCAGCCAATCACATGTCCTTCATGGTGCTTAGATCCACAAGGCGCAGGATAGAAGTAGACGGGTTGTTCATCGGCTTGGGTTTGAAATACGGCGGGCTCATGCAGCAATTGTATTTTGCTATTTTCGATCAACTCTGAAAACACGCGCCACAGTTTGTTGTCCTCACCGTCATAATAATCGTGGTTGCCGGGGAGCACAATGACTTCCGCCATGGATTTTTTGAGAATGCCCACCACGGTTTTGATGTCTTTCTGTGTCACCTTCAAATCATCAAACAAATCACCCGCTACCACCAAGAAGTGCGCTTGGAGGGAATTGGATTGGTCTACGATGTTTTGCAGGGCATCAAATCGCTCTTGTATTAGGGCTTCCTGTGCGGGAGAACCTTTGTAATTGCTGAATTTGAGGCCAATGTGATTGTCTGCGGTATGGAGTATTCTAACGGCGCCCATGAACCGATAAAATTACAATAAACTCAGGGTATCAAAAAATGCATCGCTGCAATTTTTCAAAATCCTTGCAGCGAATTATTGCAGGTAGATTCGGCCAGAAAGCTCACGCAATTCTCCGTTGAGTTTGTTGCTGCTGTTTTTTTCGATTTCCCCAAATTGTAATTTGTCGAGAACCAAAACCCCATGAATATTGCCTTTGTTCAGCGGGATGGTGAGTGTTTTGTTGGGGACTTTGATGTAGCTGTACCCGTTTTTCAGGTTGTTTGAATATTTCTTGAAAACTGGGGACATTTCCACGGGGAATTCTGTGCCATTGATCAACAAAACAATGCCAAGCTTGCTGTTTGTGAGTCTGATTTTGATCAGATCCAAATAATCACTGATGTTATCTAAGTCTTTTGTATCCAGGTAGCCAAGGTTTTCGAAGTTGTATACTTTTGTCCATGGCCCATTTGGGATATAAACTTGCGGATGCTCGGCTTCCAAAATGATATCCTGCAGATTGTCTAATTCATTGAGGTTGTTGTCGTATTCTAGGATGCCATAAGTTTCATATTGCTCATTGATGAGTCTTCTGATGGCACTGCGGTATTCGTAACGATTAAATTCTACCGGTGCAGGTTCATTCCACTTCGGATCTGTACTGTCGCCATACAGTTTCACATCATTGTATGCATCTGCCTGCATCTCTTTGCGCACTTCATCGGCTGTGGGATAATGGATTTCGGGCTCCAATCCGGTGGTTTCATGGTTGCGACTCAAGTATCGGGTTGCCTCATACAATTCATTCATCAATGAGTCGGTGGATGCATTGGATTCGTATTTTTTCAGTTTTCCTTTACTGTCTCTCAAACCCAGTTCTTTCACCAAGCGATTGATTTTGGCGGTCTGACTCCAAACGCTGATGCTTCTGTGCGATAACGGTCCGATCAAGAACAAAACCGTGACAATACACAAGGTGAAGGGTATCAAAATGATGTTTTTACCCTTGAAAAACACCTTGTAGATACAGATATAGGTCAGCCAGATTGTAATCGCCACCACAGCCCATCGGGGCGATGTGAATCCGTAATCGTTAATCCGGGTGAAAATCGCGACGTATTGTAAAACCAATAGGGGCAGCAGAGAGCGGTAATAGTTTTTGGTGATGACTTTGATCCAAGCGTGTTCTGCCAATTGTTGGAAAGGGTGCACCAACAGCATCGCCAACATACCCAACACCGAGAAAACCATGATCAAAATGGTGACCCAGCCCTGTGGGAGCGACCATTCAACCATGATTTTGCCCATGTAAGCATACAAAATGAGCAAATAAATGACCACCAATGGCAATAACACAAACTGCACAAACAACCGCAATCCATTGGGGAGGTCGTCTGACTGTTCCAAGGCATCAATTTGGGATGCGTCGGGCACGCCAGACGTGAATATCAATGCACTCACGGGGAAGGCCATGATGAACCACAGATACGCGTAAATTTTTTCGGTGAAATCCACATTGAACAATTCGGTGATGGCCAAAATCGCCCCGCTCAATCCGGCAAACAAAACGCCCGTGTACAAAGCGGTTGTGAGTGCGCGAATGAAGAGTGATTTGTTATACTGCCAAAAGCCATTCAACTGCTGCTTGCCAATGAAGGGTAAAAACGCCACCAGCAAGTGTGCCATGATGCCCAAAGTGAACATCTCAAGGCCAATGATTTCTTCGTTACCTATTTTTGTGATATGGTCGAGGTGTAGGCCAGCAATCACCAACAACGAAATGCCAATCAACAGGGTGATACCCGCTTTTAAGCCATTGAAATTTCTGAGTTTGATGAACGTTTGCAAAGCGAAAAACAAGCTGATGCCCAAACTCTCTGCCAACATCATTGGTAACCATCGATCAAAGGCCTTGCTGTCTTCACCGTGAACTAACATGATGCTTTGGGCACTCAACAAGATGGCACACACAATCACCAACAGATAATTATTCAAGGCGTAGACGGTGCCTTCGGTGAGTTTTCGCAGTGAAAACAATTTCTTCATGCTGCAAAATACAACTTTTGCTAAGTTGCCAAAGCAATCAAGATGGAATATTCGATGGTTTTTCGTTTCTTGCCGAACAATATGAGCAACAACCCCTTAAGAAACGAGAACACCCCCAAATATTTTCTGCAGCGCGCCTGGATTTATTCCAAGGAAATGTTCCCCGTATTCATTTACATCCCCTATGTGGTGGCCCTGTATTTTTGCGTGAATATCGTCATTCAGATACTCAATTCACCGGCATTCATCGCCGCAAAAACCGCTTGCTGGGGCGAAGGGACAACCCAGCAAATGCTTGATGCATTGCATGCCGCCGGTGCCCAAGTGGTCTTCGATAGCACCTCCATTGCCGGCGTGATATCCGCCTTCTTTGTGATGCTCATGATGCGCACCTTCGATGACCTCAAAGACTTTGAACTCGATGCCCACCTGTTTCCCCATCGCGCCACCGCCCAAAAGTTGGTGCTCAAACGCGATATTCAAGCCATCAGTCTTACTAGCTTCTCAACCTTGGTGGTGGTAAATTTGATTTGGGGACAGCCCACGATCATGGTGTTTGGTATCATGCTAACCTACACCTTGCTTACGTTCAAGTGGTTCTTTGCCGAGAAGTTTCACCGCGAGCATATTTTCTTTACGATGCTCGATCACCAGCCATTGCCCTATGTCATCAACTTCTTTTTGATCCACACCGCGCTTGCCTCTGGCGCAGAATACGAATCGTTCCAAACCATTCATTTCATTTTGTTGCTCATCGTTTCCATGCCCATCACCGCTTGGGAGATATCGCGAAAAATTCGTTCCGCCGATATGGAAACCGAATACGAAACCTTCTCAATGGTGATCGGACGGAAACCCGCAACCATAATTCCTATGTTGTTCCTGTTAACCGTTTGTGGTTTGCACCTGCATGTAGGCAGCTTGATGGTATTTGGTCCCGTTTTCAATTATATCGTTTACCTCGTAGCTGCCGTGGTGTTGTTCTTTTATTTGCGCTTTTTGATTAAACCTACGAAAGAAAATAACGTCCTCACCAACGTTGCGCTATTTGCCACAACCACTTCCTTTTTGAACTTGTTGTTCAATACGTTGATTTGTTACAATATTTTGTAAGCGCTTGTATACCAAACTTTTTCAGCGAAACTCTTTCGCCATCGAAGATGTGGGCAGCAAAGCCCATCACTTGCATCGATTAATCGAAGAAGGCTTTCGGGTACCCCCATTTTTGCCCATAGCCAAGCAAGATGTGGCCCTGCTATTTGGCCCTGCCATCGCCCAGATTGAGGCATTGTTTGCCCCTTTTTCGCAAGCCCAAGCATCGCCCGATACCATGTCGCGCCTTCTATCGGTATGCGAAGAAGCAGAAGCCCACTTGCTGCAGTTTGAGCCCGATGCTGGGTTGCTGAGCGAACTATTACATAAAGTTGCCGAGGTTTTTGGCCATGATTTCTGTATTTCTGTGCGTTCTTCGGCCATTTCAGAAGATGCGGCGGAGGCGTCGTTTGCCGGACAGCATAAGACCTATTTATACACCCATCCATCGGAGTTGATTGCCAATATGAAGCGGAGTTTGGCTTCGGCGTGGAGCTTCGGCGCGTTGAGTTATCGCTTGCAAATGGGGGTGTCGATTCAGCACATCGAATACGCCATGGTGCTACAAAAAATGGTGTTTGCCACCCGTTCGGGCATTGCGTTTTCCATGAATTCCAATGGCAATATGGCCGATGCGGTGATCAATTGTGGTTACGGCATGGGCGAGGGGATAGTGATGGACCAGGTAGCGGCCGATTGCTACCATGTGTATCGCGCTTTGAGGAGCATTACCCGGAGTTTGGTGCGCAAAACCCAGTCCATGGAATACAACAGCGAAAAGGGTATCCACCTGGCTGATGTATCTGAAGGAAAACAAGCTATTGCGGCCCTCACTGACGAGGAGATTTTTGCCGTATACGACCAAGTGATGTTGGCCGAAAAAGTGCTCGGAAAACCCGCCGATGTGGAGTTTGTTTGGGGCGATGATGGTCTGTTGTACTTGCTGCAAATGCGTCCCATTACCACCATTCACCGCGAGGATTTGGTGGTGTTAGACAATACAAACATCGTTGAGAGCTATCCCAACATAACACTGCCGCTGAGCTATTCCTTTGCTTCGATGGCCTATACCAATTTGTTTCGCAGAAGCGCCAAGGCCTTTTGGATTTCCAGTGAAAAGTTCGATGCCAATGCCGAGGTTTTTTCTCAGCTGATTGAGCATTTTTACGGAAGGGTATACTATCGCCTCGATAACTGGTATCGCATGATGGCACTGGTTTACAATTCCAAGCGATCGATGCAGGCCTGGGAAACCGCCGTGGGATTGCCCGATTCTGCCAGCGATGCCTACCATTTTCCGTTGTTGGGTAAAATCAAAACGGGCTTGTCTGTGGCGTGGTTGGTCATCAATTACAAGCGCGGAAATCGCAAGTTTTTCAGGGAATTTTCCATGGCCTATGCCCAGTTTCAAGATTTTCAATCGCATTTGGGCGATGATAAAGCCCTGTGGCATCATTTGGAGCAGTCGATTGAACGCACGTTTGAGCAATATCACCTCACCATAGTCAACGATTACCTGGCGTTCAAGGCCTTCGGTTGGTTGCAAGATGCCATACAGCAATTTGGCATTTCGGAGAATCCGGAATTGGCAAATGAGTTGGTGGTAGGACAGGGGGGCGTGGAGTCTGAGTTGGCCGTGATGTCGTTCCTACACCTGAAAGCCCAAGTGCTGGGCGATGCGCGTTTGCTATCGATTTTTACTGGCGAGGATCATTGGGTGTTGGAGCAGTTGAAAAATGCGGAATTTGCTGGGTTTTACCGCGATTGGCAGGTCCATTTGCAGCGATTTGGCGACAGAACGCTGGCGGAGTTGAAGTTGGAGGTGAAATCGCCCCGTCAGAACCCTGAGATGTTGGTTCAGTTGGTAAAATCGCAGTTGGATTCACCCATTTCGGCTGAGAATTTCAAAGAGCGACAGGCACAGATCCATGCGCATGCAGAGCGATTGGTTTCGGCAAAACTGCGCTGGTGGCAACCCAAATCTTGGTGGTTTCATTGGGTTTTGGGGATGTCGCGCTATGGCTTGGCAAACCGTGAAAACATGCGATTCTGCAGAACGCGGGTATACAGTGCATCGAAAGACATTTTCAGGGCGATGGCCGATTGTATGGTGGCTAACAAGCACTTGGATCATCCTGACGACGTGTTTTACCTCGCCATGGAAGAGGTAAAACACTACGCCCTGCACGATAATCAACCTTTGCACTCCTTGGTGGCTGATAGAAAAGCCGAATACGCCCAATACAAAGACTTGATCCTGCCCGATAGAATCATTTATAGCAAGAAAGAGAAACCGGATTTTACCACTTACCTGCAAGACCTTACCCGTGAAGGATTGGATTTTACCCAGGTGTTAACTGGGGTGGCGGTTTCCAAGGGCGTAGCCGAAGGCGAAGCCCTTGTGATTACTGAGCCCGTGCTCAACGCCGATGTAAAAGGAAAAATCTTGGTGAGCAAAATGACCGATCCCGGCTGGGTGTTTTTGATGTCGCAAGCCATCGCCCTGGTCACCGAAAAAGGGTCGCTTTTGAGTCACACCGCCATTGTTGGACGTGAACTGGGCATTCCTGTGGTGGTTGCGGTTCAAGATGCTACGCAGCGAATCAAAACCGGGGAACGCATCCGCGTCAACGGCTCAACCGGCACCATCGAACGCATCGAATCAACCGAAAACCCTGCATAAATCTCTCTTAAGCCCAGATCCTGCGGGGATCACCCGGCTTCGTTCTCACCATATACCCCCTGCGGTTAGCCTCGCGTTTTAAGGTGAAAATGAGCTGTCCGGGATAAAAGGATGTCAAAAACCGCGAACCGGAATTCACTTTGTTCAATCCCGACAATAATCGATGACAGTTCGACGCACATCGCTCGCCCCAAAACGAATAATCGCACTCAGGATCCGCCACATTGCGCTCGTAATAATTTTTGAGCCACAACAACTCTTCCTGCGAGGCCGGAATGGAAACAATGGTCTCCTTTTTGTATCGCACAATCTCTTCCCACTCAGCCAACGACTGGTTTTGGAAAATGGCGCTTTTTTGCTGATTGTTGGGGAAAATGTGGATGCGGTTTCGATCGGCATAATAAAATCCGTAGACCCGGTCAAACACCTGCACCGCCACATGTCCGCCGAAAAATCCCCCCAATTCACGGTAGCTATCGCCCGAAAACGGTTTGGTTACTGAACCATGGAAAATCCGTACGTGAATCATCCCCCAAAAGTACCCAAATTCGGTGATTTTATTGTATTTTCGTTAGGTATTGCATCGAATGAACACGCCATTTTCTGCCTCTCAATCCCGTGAATTTCAACTAGAACAGTCGCTCCGTCGATTCCCATGGTTCATCCCATTGATGGGATTTTTGGCCGCCGGCTTATTGTATTGGGCTCAAGCGCCGTTGATGCAGTGGTTTTCGGAAGGACACTATTGGGTAGTGCTGTTTTCAGGCATGTTGGCCCATGGTTTTTTTATTGTGTTGGTGCACGATGGTGCCCATAAATCCATCACCCGCACCAAAGCCGATCGCTGGATCATGAATTTGGGGGCAGGACTCATGTTGATGCCTTTTTACGCTGAGCCGTTTCGCAAATACCACCTCATCCATCACTCCAATACCAATACCGATGTGGATCCGCTTTGGCCCGATACCAAAAAGAAACTGTACGATAACCATCGTTTCTTCTATGTGCTCTGCACCCTGGTGCCATTGCTGTTTACCCTGTATTTGTTGATTACACAGCAGCGAAAGGTGGCGAAGATGGACAAAAAAGTAATGTCGCCCCGCATGAATTTCCTCCACATGGCATGGGCCTTCGGGGTTTCTGGCGTGGTGATTTATCTGGTTCAGCCCAGTTTGGCCTATGTGTTGTCGACCTTGTTGGTGTTGAATGCCTTCAGCGTACTTCGTCACTGGTGCGAGCATTTGGGTTACAACAACGCTCACGAAAGCAATACCTTCTGGTTTCCCATGGGGATGGGTATCGGCAATCACGATGTGCACCATCACGTGCCCCATTTGTCGTGGTTTACCCTGTGGTTAGGCCTGTTTTCACGTCCCAAAACCACCTCGGTTCCGAAAGCCATTTATGGGGTGCTGTTTGATCCGCAATTTGAACATTACGAGGCAAAATGAACGCACTGATTCTGCTTATGGGCCTTTCCATTGCCGTTTCTGCGGTCATGGCCAATACCTTAAAAAATGCGAAAGAGGGGGAGTTTGAGTTTGTGCGCGACGATAATACCCTGCGGGTTTTTCGCTTTGTGATGCCCGGTTCCGTGATTTTGGGTATTCTGGTGGGCGTTTGGGATCCCTGGCATTGGGGTTTCGGCGCGATTCCTGGTTCGCTGCAATCCTTCGATTGCCTGTATCCAGTCAAAGAACGAAGCATTGATATCTTAGCACTTGCGCTTTTCATAGCGGGTATGTCGCTCCGCTGGATCGCCATCCTCAGTCTCAAAAAGGCCTTTACGGTGAAGGTAACGATATTGAAAGGACATCAACTCAAATCGGATGGGGTATACCGATGGATGCGTCACCCCAGTTATACGGGTATGTACATTTATGGATTGGGTTTGGTATTGGCCTTGCACAGTGTGCTTGCCATGCTGGTTATTTTGTGGGGCGTTTGGTATTCCACCCACAACAGAATCCCGGTGGAAGAGGGTGTGTTGGAATCTCACTTTGGCGATGATTACCGCGCATACAAAGCCAAGACCTGGAAATTATTTCCGCTAATTTACTGACCGCTTCGGGCTTCCTTCAGTACCCAATACAATCCTTTTACATTGGATCGTAATTCTTTCAGGTAGACCAAAATGATGATTTCTTCGATGCTGCTCAACCATCCCCAAATCATCGCAAAGAAAAAAATGGGCGCGTAATAGCCGTAAGAAAATAAGCCGAAGAAGTAAATCCCTTGGAAATAGCCACCCAACTTGGCGCTGTACATGTGCAAGCTGGGGAGACGACGGAATTTGAGGAAGGAAAAAATATTGTAAAAGACAATCAGTCCAATGAACGGATATAACAACCAAAAATCGCTGCCGTGATCGGGCATCTTGAAGTTGTAAATGCCCACAAACGCCAAAATGTAGGTCCCCCAGTCGGCCATCGAATCCAAACGCGCACCAAATTCTGTCTGTAATTTAAACGTTCGCGCAATGATACCGTCTATAGCGTCACTGGCCAAATTGATGCACAACAGGGTTGCAAACAGCGATTCGTTGCCCGCAAAAATGAGGTAAAGCAAAAAGGGGAACGACAGCAACCGGTACAAACTGATGGCATTGGGAAGGTTCCAAATGTTCTCTTTTTTCTTGTCGATGTGTTTGTTAGAATCGTTCATGAAGTTCAAATGTTAAAAGGATTTTTTGATGCGAATGGCTTTCAAAATCAAAGAAAATACGATGTGCAGCAACGACGCGCAGAGGAAAAATCGTCCGGCCAAATCCCACTGCAAATCGTGAAAGTAAGCAAACACCAATGAAACCCCCAGGGCGGAGTCGGTTTTGTCCATGAGGGCGAAAAATCCACGGTGTTTGGTACTGCTCTCACCCGGTGCGATGCCCATTTTCCGTTTGATCCAAGAATTGGGCAGTTCGAAAATTACATAGGCCATGCCGTAAAGCCATCCCACAAAAAACAAGAATCCGAGATCTTTCCAGGCGAATGGGGGTAGGAACGACATCCATGCACCACCGGGCCAATTGATCAAGCAATAAAGTAGCCCGTTGACGAACGAAACAAAGACCACACCGCGCCAAGTTTTATTTTCGCCAAAAGCGCGGGCGTTGATGGGTTTTGCTAGTGCCGACCATCGATTTTTTTTCACCAAAACCATGTGGAGTACATTGCTCACAATCAAGGGAATTAAAGCCCCAAACATGTATGTCCACGCTGATTGTCCCACGGTATTAGTTTCTATGCAAGTTATGTGTTTTGCAATTCTGATTCAATGATTTGGTGCATGCGCAAAGAAACGGCGAGGATGCGGGGTGAAAAATCATATTTTGCCACAATGCCCGACACCTCATAAAAGGATACCCTGCAACAGATATACGTTTTGATGGCCATTTCTGTTGCCTTTAGATAGTCTTCAAATGCCAATTTATGGCCAGGGCCTTTGCGTTGAACAATCTCTTGGTAGTGCTCCTTCAAATACAACAGGAAGGATTGCACAGAAAAGTCTTTCGGTAAAATAAAACTCAAAAATTCCACCACATCGCGCTGCGGGAAGTCGATCATCGACAGCTCCCAATCGTAAATACAGGGCATGCCACTGCTGCGCATCAAGGTGTTTCGGGCGTTAAAGTCGTTGTGAATGGGTACGCGAGGCCAGCGCAAAGCCAAGGTGTCAGATTCCATGTTGAGCAGATCTTCCTTGATTTGCTGCAATTGGTCGATCTGTTCCACCTCCGCACATTCCTCAATGAGGATATCCATCAACTTGCCGTACAGGTTTAACGCTTTCCAGGGTTCAAATGCGTTGAGAAGTTCGGGTTTTTCTGCGGGTAAGGTTTCCAACATGCGGTGGGCGACATCCAAGCTGCTTAAGCACAATTGGATCCACTCTTCGGTCCACAATTCGGGTGTGTCTTCGCTGTTTTGCAGGGCGATTTGCTGCGGGGCGATCCACTCTTGGAGCACCAAATGAATTTCTCGGTCTGTATGCACCACATTGCCGTAATGCCTAGGCATCGCCACGAAACCCTGTTTGCTCAAATGGGCATATATCGCGGGTTCTTTGCGATGACAGTTGTGGTATTCTAACTGCGCTTGGTGCTGTTTGATAAGGTCGGCCAGCGAGGTGTCAATGGAGGCGGCAATCAGGTGTAATCCTTTGATGACTTCGGTATCCAGGGCCTTTGATTTGATGAGCAATCGCTCTTCGTTGCGTTGGTTTTGATTGGCAGGGCTCAAGTGAAGCACCGCCGGTAAAAAGCCAATAAGTTTGTTGCTGATTTTGCCTGTGATGTTGGTAATGATGCCATTTTCTAGCTGTGCATCGCCCTGCCACGACAGGGATTGTATGTGTTGTTTTCCCAGCCAATCTTGTAGGTGGGGTTGTAAAAATTCTGGGGTGATTTCTGATTTGAGCAACCAAGCTACGGGCTTGTTTCGTCCCAACTTTTCGTGGGCTTTGGCAAATTCTCCACTCATGATGGCCGAGTAGGTCGATATTTCCAAGGCCAATGAGAATCCCGCGATCAGTTTTGCGAAGCGATGCACTTTTCCACTGCCCAGGCAATCCATGATTTGCAATGCTTCGGCCTGTTTGCTAACATGGGTGCCACCGCCAACAGTTCCGATCACCAAATTGGGGAGGGTAACGGTGATGCGAACGCCATCGGGATACAAAGCATCGCCAATGGGCTGTAAATCCATGAAAGCGGAGCTCGACTCATGAACCGAGGCCAGATCCTGTCCGGTAGCCACGAAAATTCCGGCGATGGCATTGGCGACATTCACATTAAAGCTCACCATGCCCATTTGTTTGGCATAGTCCTGAGAGGGTTTGATGAACTCGAGCATACGCTCTGGGGTGGTGCGCAGTACTTCGTGAATGACCTGACGGGGAATATCGCAATGTGCAGAAACCCTGATGCCACGACCGTGTTCAATGTTATAGGTTGATACTTTTTTATCTGAGGCGCCGTTGCCCTCAATGATGAATTCGAAATCGCAGTCGGGAAATTTCGCCCGCAAACCATCCACCAAAAACAACAGTCCATGCCAGGTGCAAGTGGTGGTCATATTTTGTCCGGAAGCATCCCCCGTGGTATACACGAAATGCAAATGCAAACAATGCGCTACGATGTGGGTATTGATTTCCAGCAGCTGGGCGTGGTTGGAGTAGGCCTCAGCGGCTGCTTTGATCTCTGTAAAATGCGCTTGAATCCACGCACTGAGGGGTTGGGCAAATTGGGGCTGCCTGAGTAGTAGCATGGGTGTGCGCACCATTTTTTGCCATTCCACTGTGGCTTGAAATCCGCCGCTGCGAGAAACTACTTTGGCCCCGCGATTCATGCTGGCAACCAACGCGCCCTCCAATGTGCCTACCGGCGCATACACGAGCTCGGTTTGATGGTTGTTGTTGAATACCATCGGACCAACAATCCCCACCGGGATTTCGGTGCTGCCGATGTACGATTCGATATTGTGCTGAATGCTGGAAATATCGAGTTGCGATTGTGCAATCGCATCCAATGTTAAGCCCTGCTTTTGCAAAAAGGCCATGCGCAACTCAGTGGCAGTGCGGGTACTCAGACCTCTTCCGGGAACGATGGGCAATTCTGTCGACATAAAACATGGGAATCACCCATGGCAAACAAAGGTATTCGATTCGAGGCTATTTCAATAGGGGGCTCAGAGTCCAAGACGCGGACTTACAAGCGGTTGACCCTCATTTTGAGGCGTTTTACCAAATTGTTACGGCGGATTTGGGGTGTTGTTACGGAAAATCGCAAAAAATAATTCTCCGATTTACGGAAAATCGCAAAAAATAATCAGGGAATGAATAGGGGTGTTGTGCCAGTGGGCGTCACCAAAAAATACTGTCCTTGCGCAAACCCATCCAACTTTAAGCGTAAACTGCGGTCGATCTGCTCGCCTTGCAGCGAAGATTCTGCCCATACGCGACCCAAAACATCTACGATGCGGTAGGTTGGTGTGCTGTTGCCGTTCCAATCAATCACCAAGGTTTGCTGTTCGATGTGCCAACGAATTTGGGGGTTTACGTTGCTGTGCGTGCCCGATGTTTGGCGATAGCAGGTATCGTATTGCCAAAGGGTGCTAGAGTCTTTAACGATGCGATTGGCGATGCCGCGAATGAGGTCGTGATCGCTATCTGCAATGCCCATGTGAAAAGCGTCGGTGGTTACGTCTTTGTTAAACAAACTGCGGTAGATTGTGATGGCGGCCAGGTGGGTGCCTGTGGTTGATGGGTGTGAGCCATCGCCCTGATACAGTTGAATGCTGCCGTCGCTGCTGCGTACATCGCGCCAAACACTGCCTACCGGCGCCACGTTGGCATAGTTGACTTTGGCCATCTGCACATAATTCTGCCTTAGTAGCTCATTCATGCCTGCAAACGTGCAAACCGGTGGCCAAAAAGCACAGTTTGAGGCATCGCCATTTTGTCGGCCCCATGTCATATAAAACAAAATTTGGACACAGCTTTTTCCCGCGCGGGCGGCATTCACCAGGTCTTTGGCATAGGGGAAACAGTCTGCTTCAACCTGTTGCGGCGGGAAAGAGGGCAGCTGACTTTGTTCCTGTAAAATTACAACATCGTAGTTGCCGCTGGTCAATTCTGACAGTACCTGTGGATCGGTGCTATGACGTTGAAATGTAGTGCCTCCGGGCGAAATTGCTGTGAATTCGAAGGTGTCGCCCATGCTCTCCGCCAATTGATTCGTCCAATTGGGCAAGTCATTCACCGCCGTGTAACTGTTTCCGATGAACAAGATTTTTTTGATTTTCGGACGCTGAGCATGCGATATTGTGATGGCACAAAAGGTGACGATGATGGAGGCGAGGGCCTTGAAATTCATGGTGCAAATATCTTGGTTGGGCTTTAGACTTCTGTGGATTGTGAATATATTCGTTGTACAAAAGAATCGCTATGCACATCCAAATCCCCTTTAAAACAACCATGCTATTTTGTGCAACCTTGTTGTTGAGCAGTGTTAACGCCATCGCTCAGTCGAGCAAAATGCCGGTGGCGGAGAATACGGCCCGACAAGAATTTGATGCCAGAGACGGCTACACGAACGAGGAGATTTTTCAGATGGGGGAGGATGGTTTGATGATGACATCGCGCGGTGCAAAAAATGAGGAGGGCATGATTGATTATCGTTACATGGTAATCACCACGGCATTGGCTGAAAGTAAGGAGATTTTGATGCCTGTAGAACGCGCGGTAGCCGTGAATAGCATGTCGTTTATGTCGCCCACCCACTTTCACAAAGTGATTTACGCTAGAACCAAATTTGTGATTCACAGCATCCCTCGAAAGGGTACAACCAAACCTGTTGAGGTGATGGGCGAGTTTCCGGTGAAAGGGTTGATCAGTAAATTTACAGTGATTAATAATCAAGTGGTGATTGCGGCCAATACCAAGACGGGACCAGTACTTATTATGATTGATTGGAAATCAGGTGATGTGAATCTCGTAAACGTGGCAATCCCCAGCGGTGTGAAGCCCAAGGCGATGAATATCATGACTTTGCAGGAGATGCCCAATATTGGAGAAGTGGCTTTGGTGTTTGGGGTTAGAAAAACTGCGGAAGGACCTAAGCGTTGGTGTGCACGTTACAATACTTCGGGCGATGTTACGGGAACTGTGGATATTTCTCCCGGACCTGAGGCGTTGTTGATGGATGTGAAAGTTTCGGCCATAAGCAAAACAAAATTCATCTATAGCGGTACTTATACGAAGAATGTGCGCAGTAAGGTGGCCAGCGCTGCCCAAGGGATTTTTTTTGCCGAAAGTGATGGAAGTACGTTTAAGTATGTGAAGTTTAACAACTTTTTGGATCTGAATAACTTTACCGATTTCTTGCCCCAAAAGCAACAAGATCGCATCGAAAAGAGAAAAGAAAGAGCCGCCGATGACGGTCGTGAATTGGCTTACAACTATTTGATGACCATCCACCCCATTGTGGCCACTGCGGATGGATATTTTTTGGTGGGAGAGGCTTTTTACCCCGTTTATCACACAGAAACTTATTATGTGAATGGCAAACCCCAAACCCGACGTGTGTTCGATGGATACCAGTATACCCATGCTATTGTGGTGAAGTTTGATGCCAATGGCGAGCGTAAAATGGATCAGTGTCTGGGCATGCGACTGGTGGATTTGCCCATGTATGTGGTGCACAACATTTCGTTGAATGTGGCGGTGGCGAACCAAGTGACGCTGAGCTATGCCAATGACCGGTATTTGGTGAGCAAAACCTTTGATCAAACAGGTACAGAAATTGAAAAGAAGCAGGTGGAATTGATGAGTACCAGCAACGAAGATGAGAAAATTCGGCAGTCTACGGCTACGATGCGACATTGGTACGGTCCATATTTCGTGGCCTACGGGTTTCAAACGATCAAAAAATCCGGTGCTGGTAAACGCAGGGTGTTCTACATCAATAAATTGCAGATGTAAGGTTTGGCACTGCATTTGATACTGTGGGTTGACGCCATTTGAGCGCTTTGCTAACCCCTGAAATCAATGAAGAACCGCCTCGTTAAATCCTTGTCAACCGTGAAAAAGATGTTTGTCGCTTTTGTCGCAGCGATGGTCTTGTTTTCGTCCAATTCCTTGTCGGCCCAGCGCATCAACATGATCGATATTATTGGGGATGTGGATTCGGTTGCGGCAGCATTTACCAAGTCGGGATTGAGATTGGTGGCCAAAAACAACGACGATTATCGTCTGGTAGGCAAAATGGCCGGTGAAAACATTGAATTGCGGTTTTACTTTACCCCGATTTCCAGGATGGTGTTCAAAGGTGTTGTGATTACAGAAAAGGCGTTCGCTGCGGACAGTGTGCATGCGGCTTTTACTGCTCGTGTGGCCAAGATTTCTAAGCGATATATCACGCCAGAAACCCTCTATTTTAACGATGGGACTTCCGCAAAATACAATGTGCCAACGCCCACAACGCCCAATACTGAAGCGCCGCTGCTGATCCCTGGCAATGTGCAAAAAATCGCATGGGAAAACATGACGTATTTCGTGAATCTCAAACTGTATTGCTACAAGCGCGACGATGGGAGAATTGTGACCGAGTATGTGGTAAAAAACAACGAGGTCAAATACAACAACGAAAAAGCGATGCTGCCAGGCGGTGGCAAGGACGAGTTGGGTTTTTGATTTTCTAAGCGATGGCTGAGCTTTAGGCCATTGCGGCCTGTTTTTTCTGCTTCACCATCAACGTGATTTTATAGGGCGTCCAAGCCAAGAAGAACAATCCCAACGCAATCACATCGCCCTGAATGATGTACCATGGCCAAGGTCCGAGAATATCCAAAATGGATGCGCTGAACGGCTTGTGTGCCAAGAAAAAGTAGTTCGCGGTTTCGCCCACGAAGTAGTTGATGGAGATGCACAATAGGGTGAAGATTTGCAAGCATCCGTAAGCGAAAAATAGGTTTTTGACCTTGAGTTCTGGGGCTTTGAGGCGCAACAAGTGAATCACAAACATCACCAAGCCGGTGTGGCTGATCCAGAATTTGCAGAAGTTGAAGTGCGGGAAGCTTTCGTACAGTGCTGGGGTTAAAATGGCGTTGAAGGTGAATACCCACACGAAAAAGTACAAGATGTTCCAAAGCCACTGCTTTTGCGTGTAACTGTAGGCCAAGGCCACAAACGCCAGCCAGTTGCAAGGGTTCAGCGGTAAATCTTCGCCCCAGTTGTATTTGACATAGGCGGGATCAGACGGTGGCAAAAAACTCACATAGGATTTCACCACTTGCCACACCAACACGTTGAAAACCAAAATCCAAGCGTAGGCCTGGGTAATTTGTATGCGTTTTTCGGGGGTGGATTGCTTGGCCCATCGTGTGGTGATTAGTCCGAGCGCAACAACCAACAACACCGCGATAATGTGCTCATTGGAACCAGCACAGAAATTTTTATTGGGTAATAGGTACGAATTCATGATGTTTCAAAAAGTAAAAGTCTGCAAGATATTGATTGGCAATTAAAATCAAAGCAATCAATTACAGATTATCTTTGTGATACGAAATGTCGGTGTCGGAAGTTCAACAAATCAAAGGGGTGGTGGCGCAGTTGCAACAGGGCCATTTACCCAGCGATTTGGTGTTTGATGCTTGTATGCCGGTGGGTACGAGGCGACATACATCGACCCATTTTACGCCGGTAGAGGTCGCAGTGGAGGCAGCGCAGTTTTTGTGCAGTGGTGCTTGGGAAAATCCCAAAATATTGGATGTGGGCTCTGGCATGGGTAAGTTTTGTTTGGTGGGCGGGGCGATGTTTGAGCAAGCCCATTTTACCGGTGTAGAGCAACGGAAATCGCTCTGTGATGTGGCTGATCAATTGTTGGAATACAGCGAACTGAACAACGTGGGGTTTCTGTGTGGCAACATCATGAATGTGAAGTTTTCAGATTTTCAAGGGGTGTATTTGTACAATCCGTTTTACGAACACCTACAGCCATTTTCAGCGATGGATGAAACCATTGAACTGGATGCCGATTACTATGGAATTTACTGCGGTTATGTGCGCAAGCAACTGCAGCGTATGCCCAAAAATACCCGTGTAGTGACCTATTTCGGGGGCGGGGAAGAGATTCCGTTGAATTATGATTTGGTGAAGCAGGGGTTTCATAACGACCTCAAATGCTGGCAGCGCCGGTGATCAAACTAGGCGTTTCAAAATGCTTAGGGTGTTGCGAAAATCCTTAAAAAACGGTCCAATAATTACGGAAAATTGCAAGTGGCGTTTCTGTTGAAAGAGATAAATTTGACCATGTCTTGGCCCAAAATCGTACTGCTGTTTGTCTACACTCTAACCTCGCACATCGCCGTGAAAGCCCAGGAATACTATCGCTGGGACCCGCTCAATCAACCGCAACAAGAAGCGTATTTGGATGGCTCAACCTACCAAAAAGTGTACTTTAGACGATCGCCCATCGCCCCGAAAGAGCATGGCTGGGTGCATCCTGGTTACGCAAATCCTCGATTCGTGGGACCCGATTATTTTGATTCTTTGTCGAAGTTGCCGAGTTACGAAGGCCCATACCTCTTTAATATCAATCGCCGTTGGCCATTTGAATGGATCTCGGTGCGTTTCATGGGCTACACTTGGCAAAGTTACATAGGCGCTCGCGTGGGACGTTGGGAACAAGGTCACCAAGTAGGCGGGTATTTGGTTACCTACAATGAAAAAGGCCTGTTTCTGGGCGATGGGGTGGGTATCGTTTTTGTTCCGTTCATCGACATTCGGAATGTGCGGAGAGGATATACTGCGGCAAATGCTACCTCGATGGTGAGGGAGGAATCTGGCATCGCCCCGATTGCTATTCCCGCGATTACCGTGTTTCATAACCTCAATGGTTTGTCGGAGTCGAAAGTCCATCGCTGCTATGGCGACCCAACCGGCAAAGATTTTGGCAAATGGGTGGATAGCATCGCTCGGTTTAGAAATCCTGCATTTCAATCGAATCGTTTTCCGCTTGTGTTGGTTTCTGAGGGCCGAAGAGATGCGCGTTTGATTTCCCGACTGGATTCGCAAGCGTTTGTGATGAATGAGGTGGAGTCCATGGCCGACCGTGTGGTCAAGGGCGAAATTCCTTACTTGAGCGAAGTGATTTTGACAAATGCCGATGGTGAGATTTTTCAAGAGCGCAAGAGTGCGATGACCGCTTTATTGGATGGGCCGAAGTTTATTGCTAAGCCGTCGGATGTTGGTTTGCCTACGCTCAAATTACCGGGCGATACAGTTGCTGTGATGTCGTTGCCGCCGACACCTGTCATCGAAAAAACGGTCGTTACCGAGCCTTCTTTGATCAATGCAAACAACCAAATGGACATTCGATGGGCTTATGCAGATTTTGATGCGCAGTTGGTTGATCCCACTATTCTTGGCAAATATGGAAATATTCGCAAGTGTGTCCTTTCCCAAGCGCAGCTGAACGCACTCGCCAATCCCAATGATATTCGATTTTTATCGCTCTATCTCATAGCGAGCCAAGGGTATAAATTGGATTCTCTGACGAGATTCACCGCTTCACAGCAGCGTGATATGGAAAAGGTGATGACTTTATATGCGGAAGAGGCAACGTCAAAGACGGTGTTAAATGCGCGTGATATGTCGGAATCGGACATCGCCAACCTGAAGGCCTTGTTTGGGAAAATAAAACCTTAAAGTTCGTCTTTGTATAGGCGATAACGGTCGTTTCGGGCTTTGATGAAATTGAAGAAGGCCTTGCCGTTGGATGGTTTTTGGTTGATGTTCCAATACCGTCCTTTGAGTTTTCTAACCGGCAATTGCAGCAGGTAAATGATAGGCGCTAGCACAATGCTGAGGACGATAGTGGTAACCAACGCCGCGATAAAAGCGACGATGGCTGCGATGACAGCGATGATTTCCAGTCCAGAACTGCTGTTGAGTGCATTGTCTGCTACGATCACACCGAACAAAGTGCCAATGACTCCAATCGACCAGAACAGTACTTTGAAAGCGCCATCGAGCAATCGCTCCAACTTGCTCGCGACCGTGCCTCCTTTGCGGATGGATTGAATGTCTTTGTAGGGCATGTACAAAACGTGCTCGCGGATGGCCGACTGTCGTTTACCGTAGGGTTTCTTCGATACCCAAAAAAGAGGGTCGTACGGATTGTACAAGAAAATCCCATTTTCGTTGGCCGCCACCAATTTGCCATGCATCAAAAAGGTATCGCCCACAATGGTCATGGTGCGCAGTGGCTTGGTCATACTATCGCTGAGACGCAAAGGATATACCCAACGTTGATCGCTTCCCGCGGCGATGATGTTTGCGGGAATGTGCATCGATCGAGCGGTGTCGTTGTTAAACACCCTGGTGTTGACTTCGGTGCGATGCGTCGATTTTTGGGCTTTGGACGTGTTTGTGTTGTGAAAAGCTTGTGGCAGGGATATTTGGAAACCCCGGTTGTGGTAGCGCGGTTGAATGCTGCACGAGGTCAGCAAAACCACAATGAAAATGAAAAAGAGCCAAACAACAGCCCATCTTCTTTTGTTGCGCTGCGAGGGCCAATTCAATGCATTCGGTTCCATGGATTTGATGTCCTGATTTGATCAGAACCCCAAAATTATTACAATGGCCGGTGCCGAAAAACCGACTTGTGAAAATCCGTAAATATACTTTTTAATTTTACGGAAAATCGCAACTGAGTGCTATTAGGCCAAGGTCCTAAGGACCTACATTAGAATAGGTAAGCGTATTGGGCACGATTTCGATGGCGACTTCATTTCTGCGGTTCACCACATCCCAAGGCGCGTTGTAGCCCATATACATATATGATCCAACGGTTTCGATGCCTTGCTCGGTCAAGGTGTTGGCCAAAATATCGCATTGTGCTTTGATCTTTTCATCAGATGAAAATCCGCCAAACCGCAGTACCGCCAGGGTTTTGGGCATTTCCTCCTCAATGTGCACATTTGCTGCCGATGGATTGGGTAGGGCTTCTTTTTTGTAAGCACTGGGCATCACAAAATACATCGATGCCGAATCACCCAGATTCATCACCACCGGTGCTGTCATCGCGATTTTTTGGTTCTTGTTGTTGCCGCCGAAAATGTAACCAGCAATGCTGCGAAACCCGTCGCTGCCAGCCCCATCAAAAGAATTTGATGCAAGGGAAGTTTTAGCCACCACCAAACTTGGGTATTGCCTAATTTCAACATCATTGATTCGGTGCAGAATTGTATACGATGGCGTTTCGATATGGCTCGTTTTAAAGGCCATCACCACAGCTGCTAAGCCAAGAACAACGAAAGTAATGATAGCGGTCCACATCCATTTTTTCATAAATACATACAGGTAACAACTGAATGTGATTTTCGTTCACTCAATCAAAAAGATTATCATTGCAAGGGTAGAGGGTGCATCGCATCGTCCTAACATCATGAAACGTCTCAGCCTCAATAGCATTATGTGCGCGCAATTGTTCGCCCAGAAATATTGTTTTCAATGGGTTTTCGTTGCGATGTTATTGGTTTTTGGGGGCTGTTCGGATCCGCAGCAGATTACCGCGGCGGAGATGTCGGATATTGTGGCGCTCGGACATGGGGGCATGGGCATCAGCAGTGCGTTTCCGTTGAATTCGCAGGAAGGTATTGAAAAGTGTTTGTCGCTCGGCCTAGACGGTACTGAATTGGATGTGCAATTGACCGCAGACAGTGTGCTGGTGGCTTTTCACGATGCTGATTTGGGCGACGATACAAAATTGGAGGGGAGAATACACGGTATGACGTGGGATCAGCTGAAGGAGACAAAATTTACCGGTGCCCTGAGAACTTCCTGCGAGGTGGTTTCTCTGGACGATTTGTTTTCAGGGATCGATGATCTTCGGCGATTTAAGTTTACGTTCGATTGCAAGTTGCATCCGGTGGAGATGATGGACGGTCAATACCATGCACAGTTCGTGGGTGCGATTTATCGGCTGTTGAGCAAGCATTCCCTGGGTTCTGCGATTGCTATTGAATCCCAAGATGTTGCGTTTTTGAAGTCCTGTAGATTGCGATTACCCACTTGCGGATATTATTACTATCCATCGACCTTCGAGGATGGATTTGCGGTAGCGGTGGATGCGGGCTTTGATGGCATCACCATCGATGCAGATAAAATTTCAAAGGCCCAAATTGATGAATTACATGCTGCCGGATTGAAGGTTGCTGTGTGGAATGTACAGTCGCCGTCTGAGAATTGGGATGCGATCAATAAACGTCCCGATTTCATCCAAACCGATGAGCCCAAGCACCTACAAAGGGTGTTGAAAAATTTCTAATTCAGCAGACTCAATAAAGTCGCTTGTTTTACTTTTTTGTGGATTTCTTTTGAGCGGTCTGTTGTTCAAATAGGCCCCGAAATCGCAGTATCTTGTAAGACTATGTCTGATAAAAATCTTAACAATCAACACCTAAGTCCTTTCGATGATCCTGACCTTTTTGGCGATTCCAAAAGTTTGATAATGGACCAGTTAGAGAAGATTAGCAATAGTCTGAGTCATTGTGCTTCGCTGCCAAATCCTACGCTTTCCGAGGTTCCCCACCTCTCAGATTTAAGTCAATCGCTCCTGATGCCGGAGCTGCAATTGGCGGTCATTGCTTTGGTGGCTTTGTCCAACCCCAACTGCGATACTGTGACAGAAAAATTGCTGGTGAAATCGCTGATTTCGTTCACCAACGGACGTCGCGCACCCATACAACAAGCCATCCAAACTTTGATCGCTGAAAAGGTGATTCATCGCGATTTGGAGTCGGAAACTGAGATTTTGTTGGGCCATCGCTATCGCTCGGCCTTGCACAGTGGTGAATTGGAAGCGATCCGCGCGATGAAGCCATTTGGGTTGCTGCCGTTTTTGCGGAATTTCATGGATATGGTGATGCGGGAACATCATTATTCGCCTTTCGGACCGCCCATGTTCAACGGCGTAGTACAGCAGCTGCACATCGCCCGAAATTCGGGCCTGACCTGTTTGAAATACATGGAAAAGCATGTGGTCAATCGTCCAACGGCTGAAGTAGGTATGATGTTGTTTTTGGGTGTCATCGCCAAGCGGGTGATTGAAGATGAGACCTTGTATGTGAAGGATTTTTTCTCCATGATCGATAAGCCACACTGGGAAACCAAAGCGTTTTTGCGCACCGAAATTCACAGTGAAAATTGGCCGCCCATGCAGCAAGGGTATTTTGAGATTGTTGGACAGTACAATATGGACACTAATTTGGAAATCGGACTTACCGAGGAAGGGATTCAAGCACTGTTGCCGGAGTTGAGCAGGGACGTTTTGGAGAGTTTGTTGGAATCGAATCAGATTACCGTGCCGCACAAATCGCCCGAGAAAATCTTGTCGCAGCAGTTGCTGTTCGATGCGCCGTTGAAGGAGCAATTGCGGCCGATCCATAAGTTGTTAAATCCATCGATCCGACAAAAAATCAATCAGCAGTTGCAGCAAGGACAAAGGGGTGTATGCGTGCTGTTGTATGGGTATCCGGGGACGGGGAAGACGCAGTTTTGTTTGCAGATGGCCAAGGAGCACGACATGCCCGTGATGGAGGTGAATGTGGCGCAGATACAGAGCAAATGGGTGGGGGATTCGGAGAAAAATGCACGTAAAATCTTTAGGCAGTACGAGAAATTGTGCAAGCAGGCGAAGCGGGAAGGGATGTTGTTGTTTAATGAGGCGGATGCGCTGTTTAGCAAGCGAATTGAGGTGGTGCAGTCGGTGGATAGCATGAACAACGCCATGAAAAACATCTTTTTGGAGGAAATGGAGAATTTTCAGGGCTTCTTGATGGCCACAACGAATTTGTCGGGCAATTTAGATGCTGCTTTTGAGCGTCGATTCCTGTTCAAAGTGGGGTTCGACCGTCCGAGCGAAACCATCACCGCCAAAATATGGCAGCAGTATTTTAAGGGGTTGTCGGGCGTAGAGGCACTGCGCTTGGCCAAGAAATATCCATTTTCACCGGGTGAGATATCGAATGTTCGCAGAAAGTACATCATTGAGAAGGCGTTGGGGTCTTCGAAGTCTCGGGTAGCGATGATAGAGGATATCGCTCAGTTTGAAAAGATTGAAACCCAGCGTGTGGCGGGTGTAAAGGCGGTGGGGTTTGGTTGAAATTCTTAT
>JAHEMG010000175.1 GCA_024643755.1 Flavobacteriales bacterium
GACACCGACTCGTCAAAGAAATTGTACACGCCTACGACAGAGACGCGGAATGTGAAAAAGATTCATCAGAAAAGAGTTAAGCATCAAATATTTTTGCCATTAACATTATATGTCACTGCAAGCACTGTCTTCAACCCAGTTTCAATTTGAAAATCAAACCCAATTTTACAAAGGTAAAGTGAGGGATGTATATAGCATTGGTCAAGATTTGCTGGTCATGGTTGCCTGTGATCGAATTTCAGCCTTTGATCATGTCTTGCCCAGGGCGATACCCCACAAGGGACAGGTGCTTAATGCAGTCGCAGGACTGTTCTTGGATAAAACCAGCGATATAGTACCCAACTGGAAGATTTCAATGCCGGATCCTCACGTGACCATTGGGTATCGCTGTGAAGCCCTACCCATCGAATTTGTCGTAAGGAATTACCTTACAGGCCATGCGTGGCGCGTATACAAATCAGGATTGCGCATGCTTTGTGGGAACACGTTGCCAGAAGGCATGAAAGAAAATGACAAGTTCCCTGAGCCCATTGTGACACCTGCAACCAAGGCCCAAGAAGGACATGATGAGGATACCACCTATGATGAAATTTTGCAAAAGGGCATTGTGACGAAAGCAAGATTGGATGAGTTGTATCGTATTTCGTTGGCTTTGTTCCAACGGGGCACTGAAATCGCTGCCGAAAAGGGGCTAATTTTGGTTGATACCAAGTATGAGTTTGGATTGAGAAATGATGAAATTATGCTCATCGATGAAATTCATACACCAGACAGTAGTCGTTTTTTTTATGCTGACACCTATGAATCTTTGCAACGAAACGGACAGCCCCAACGTCAATTGAGCAAAGAGTTTGTGAGAGAGTGGTTGATGGAAAACGGATTTCAGGGCAGGGAAGGTGAAGTCATTCCCGCAATGACAGACGAATTTGTCAATAGCATCACAGAACGCTACGAAGAATTATACCAAGCTATGACTGGTTTGCCACTTGAGCGCAGGTCATACGAAAACATAGAAACGCAAATTGAACAAAGTATCATTCAAGCACTTAAACAGATTGATCATGAATAAAACAATCTTAACTTGTACACTCGCACTTTGCAGTGCCGGTGCATCATTCGCACAAAATGTAACTACCTACGCCGGTAAGCAATACCTCGGTAGTGGCGATTATAATTCTACCTCAAACAACAATCTCTTGGATGAGTTATTCAGTTATCCGTTGGGTATCGCTGTTGATAACAACAACAGAATGTGGGTCACAGATCAACACAATATCATGATTTTGGATGGTAGTTTGAGTCGAATCCGCGGTGGTTTTTTGGGTGATCCTACTGTGCCTGGAGCGATTGGTATCGATAATGGTACAGCAACCGTTTCCCGATTCAACACACCTCAGGGCGTTGAAGTGAATCGCAATACAAACGATTTGTACATAGTAGATACCGATAACGCTTTGATTCGTAAGGGAACGCAGTTTGTAAACGTATCTAATGGTACCGTATTTAGTACAGTAGCTGGAAATTATTCTTTTGCAGGAGATCACGTGGATGGATTGACCAGTGCTGCCTATTTCAGTACACCCACAGACATCGCCATCAATTCAGCGGGTGAAATGTACATCTGTGATTTTGGTAATGAGGTTATTCGTAAAATTTCTGGCGGTAGGGTATCTACCATTGCCGGAAAGCCAAAAACTTCGGGCGACGCCATTGGTGCCGGTACCGATGCCCGTTTCTATGCTCCTACGGGAATCTTTTTGGAAAGCGATGATTACATGTTGATTGCAGATCGCAACAATAAGAAAATCAAACGATTGAACTTGAAAACCAACGAGGTTACTGAAGTCATTTCTTCTGGATTGAATATGCCCTCTGATGTTGTAGCTGTGAATGGTAGAATCTTCGTGGCCGATCAATATTGTATCAAAGTGTTTGATGGCACCACGCTGAAAGTATACGCCGGTCAAGAAATGGAAATGGGCTATTATGACGGAGCCGCCAAAGATGCGAAATTTGGTTTGATCAATTTGTTTACCTACAGAAAAGCAGATTCGGCATTTTATATCTGTGATCAAGTGAACAACGTAATCCGTCGTCTTACCTTACAAGATCCACCATCAGTGAGCTTTGTAGCCAACAAAACAGCGGTAAACGTAAGTCAAACGGTTGCCTTGGTTTCCTCGGCTACACGTACAACCTCTTACACTTGGTCAATTACGCCCAATACCTATACTTTGCAGTCTGGATCTAAGCTGACCGACAAAGATTTATATGTTTCATTCAGTGCTACCGGTTCATATACCGTTACCTTGGTTGCTGCAAATTCATCGGATAAAACCACCGTCACAAAATTGAACTACATAAACGTTTCAAATACTTCCAATTTGAAGCCCGTTTGCGACTTTACGGCAGATGTAGTGACGCCAAACAATGTTCAGACAGTGAGAATGTTTGACTTGAGCGATAATAACCCAACCGCTTGGCAGTGGACGATTGCCCCAGCTACAGTGAGTTATTTGAATGCAACCACATCAACTTCCAAAAACATTGATGTAAAATTCAATGCATTCGGTCAGTATTCTGTAACGCTTAAAGTGACAAACGCCATTGGTACAGATCAGAAAACCAAAACCAACTATATCACTGTTGCTGCAAATGCGAATAAATCGCTCGCTAAATCATGGATTACCTTATTTCCGAATCCAGCAACCGATAAAATCACAGTGAAGGGTATCGATGTTATCGAACATGTATCGGCAATTGCAGTAAATGGTACAACAACGAATTTGCCATTCTCCGGAAACGAAGTTGATTTGTCGAACCTAGCTGCCGGTGTTTATTTCATATCCATCAAAGACAATGCGGGTGGATTGTTTCAAGCCAAATTGATGGTAAACCCTTGATTTTTAAAAGAAAAATAACCTTAAAAAACCCGTTGAATAACGGGTTTTTTTTGTTGGCTCTTTGGTCCTTCGCCCTCGCCTTGCTAACGCAATGGCTCGGGCGCACCCTGTCCATCAACCAAATCCAACATCAACTTGATCATCACCTCCCTGCCGATCAAATTCAACAAGCCGGCTTTCTCCAAGATCTATCCATCTCAGCCTACTATACGCTCTTGATCCTACTCGTGTCATGGCTTCCATCGCGTTGGCGCATCGTTGAAATCCTACAATCGCTGTTTGTAATAACCCAAGGACTGCTGATTACCGTAGATATACACCTGCTCCAAACCTGGAGTTCTCGGTTTAATCAACTTGCCATTAATATGATGCAATTCCCAGGTGCCACGCTGCAATCCATGTCTGTACAGCAAAAAATCGCTGCCATATCCCTGTTACTTGGATTGATCGTCGTTTCATGGTTGCTCACTGTGGGATTAAAGCAATTGAGAAACAATCCATCCGTGAGTCAAAAACCCACATTGTGGTTGTTATTGCCTGTGATTTTGTTGGCAGTAATGGCCCGCGGTGGTGTCAAAAAGATCCCACTGAATACCGGTGCCGCCCATTTTAGCTCAGATCCCCTGCAGAATCATCTCGCAACCAATCCCAACTGGAACCTCATCGCCCTGTATCTGCAACCAAGTTTGGAAGAAAAAGTGCTGCGCGCACAAATGAATACAGGGGTTGAAAATTTTGGCATGCAAGCGTATATGGGACCGGATAGTTTTCCGGGCGGACTCAAACGCATGCCGCAAATCATTAGAAAAGGGTCAAACGTGCTTTTTGTGGTTTTGGAAGGTATCAATCAGCATTGGTTGGAAACCCAACAAGCCATGGCGAAAAACAACGCGTATAGTGATATGTCTGACATCCCCAAACAGTGGGATGCGCGCAATACAGCCATGCCCAACTTGGTCAAACTTGCCCAAGAAGGGATGTGGTATAAACGGGCCTATGCAACCGGTGATCGCACCGATAAAGGACTCGCATCAATATTCACTGCATGGCCCTCGCAACCTTGGCAAGGATTGTTGTTGAGTCCCAATAAATGGTCGGTGGTGTCCAACCAAAAATTACCATTGAAATTCAATCAAGCAGGCTATAGCACCGCGTTTATGTACGGCGGAGATCCAGATTTTGCCAATATGGGATCGTTCATGAAATTTATTGGATTCAAGCAGGTTTTATGTCCTTCACAAACCAATGAAACCGCTTGGGGTACCCCGGACCAAGACATGGTTCCTTTTGTGCTTAAACAAGTTCAGTCCATGAAGAAACCCTTCTTCGCTGCTTGGTTAACCCTCAGTAGCCATGAACCGTACGATGTTGTAACGGAGAAGGGACTCACACAAGCGCAGCAATTGAGAAAATCCATTGAATACACCGACAAAGCCATTGGCAAACTCGTTCAAGGATTAAAAGCTGCCAATTTGTATGATTCTACCGTAATCGTTTTTGTGTCTGACCATGGGAAAACAGTGGGGTTGCCGGTGACAGAAGATTACGAGCAAGAGTTTTTTAGGATTCCGATCATTATCACTGGCGGACCGATGCGCGATATGTACCGCGGCGTATCGCCATACTTGGTTGTGAGTCAGACCGATATTTATGCCACATTGGCAGAGCAACTGCTCGGAAATACTGACGCGGTGCCATTCTCTCGCAACATGTATTTTGCCAACCACCCAGGGATGGCGTTGTCATTTACAGAGGGTGAAGCGGTATTGGCTGCCACAGGTTTTAGACACCGTCTATTTCTGGAGCATTTTAATCAAGCTACAGCATCAGATTCTATAGTTTTGGGATTGCAGTCTCGTATCATTCGGACTTTTTTTTCAAAATGATGTAACATTTTGTGACCCAATTACGTCTAAGAGTTTGTGGCATCAATTTTGCCAAAAGTTAGACATGAACAAACGATTGAAAAAGAACTTCACACTCATTGCCTTTTTGCTGCTGGTGAACGTAGTTGGTTTTCTTTCTGCTCAAGCTTATTTCTCAAGCGCCAAAGGAACCAGTGTATTGAACACCCAAGTATTGTTAGAATCGGTATCGTTCAATCCTAAAATGGTAGCCCCATCCAAGTGGTTGGAGTTAACCATCGACCTGCTGAGGAAAAATCGATAATCCCAAAGGAGGCTGCGATTGGTTTTTCAAAACGCCGTACACAAGTTCTTTTCTGATTGCGAAAATTCAATCGCAAAACACAAAATCTATCACGTTTTATTTTGGTTGTTGTATGCTTCCTTAACAGCATCGGTGATCCGTATCGGTAATTCATGGTTTGATTCGTTCCAACGCCAATTGCCGATTATTGCAACCCATGCATTGGCAGTGTACGTCAATCTGTACATTTTGTTGCCCAAATTGCTGTTGGTCAGAAACTACTTCACTTACATCATTTCGGTATTGCTGTTGGTCGCAGGCGCAACATTCCCCTTGGCGATATTAACCCATCGCTTGGTGGCCAAAGAAGTAATTCAAGATGAGGTTTGGTCATCGTTTTTCTTGTTTCTGATAGCTGTTGGATTGTTTTTTAGTTTGATCTTATCGATGACATTGAAATTCCTCAAGGATTGGTATGAAGATCAACAATCGAAAAGAGAACTCAAGCAAGTGCAGCTGCAAACGGAATTGATGTATTTGAAATCGCAAATCAATCCCCATTTTTTATTCAATTCACTGAATAACCTGTACGCGCTAACCCTCATGAAATCTGATTTAGCGCCGCAAATAGTATTGAGATTGAGCGATATTTTACGATATGTCTTGTACGAATCCAGTGAGGGTAAAGTAGATATTCAAAAAGAAATTCAACACCTCGGTGATTTTATCATGTTGGAAAAATTGCGATTGGGCGATCGCGT
>JAHEMG010000106.1 GCA_024643755.1 Flavobacteriales bacterium
ATATAATCCTTGGCGGCTTTGGCCCTGTTTTGCGATAGTTTGAGGTTGTAGGCGTCTGATCCACGGGCATCGGTGTGACTGGTGATTTCGATGATGATGTTGGGATGTGCCTTGAGAAAAACCACCAAATTGTTGAGTTCGCGCTTGCTCTCATCGGTGATGATGTATTTATCGAGTTCGTAATAAATATTTTTGATTTGCGGTTCTTCGGAGGCCAAGGAATTACCCACTTTTCTTTGTCGGGGCGATAAGAACATGAACGCCGTATCGCCTACCATTTTGTATTGGTGTGAGGTGATGAATTCGTAGTTACAGGGTTCAGCGGAAATGGCATAATTCCCGATGTTTTCTATGGTGGTGAAATTGTCTAAGTTGATTTGGCCATTGGCATCGGTTTGGTAGTAACGTCGGGTTTTTTCTCCGGGCGCTTGGGTATTTTCGATGATGATCCATTGGTTGGCTAGGGGACTGCCATTGTCGGCATCGCCAACAATAATTTTTACAGTTACGAATTTGCTTGTAGGGGTTTCAGCGATGACAGGTTTTGTTGTAGCTGCGGGAGTTTCAGCGGCCGCAGTGTTCTTTACTGGAGCGGTGGTTGCGGGAGCCGGCGTTACTGGTGCTTTAGTCGGAGCCGGCGTTACTGGCGAAGTAACCGCAGGTTTAGATTCAGCGATGACAGGTTTTGTTGTAGCTGCGGGAGCCGGAGTTATTGGTGCTTTAGCCGGAGCTGGCGCTACTGGCGAAGTAACCGCAGGTTTAGATTCAGCGATGACAGGTTTTGTAGCAGCTGCAGGTGTTTCAACAACTGCCACGGGTGTTTGGGGCGTTGTGATTTTCGCAACACTTTTTTTCGTAGCACAATATAAATCGTCGTTGTAATTGCTATTGCCTCTGTTTGAGGTAAAGTAGAGCTGGTTATTTGTAATAATCAGATGCAAATCATCGCCGGTTGCGTTAATAGGTGCAGGGAAAAGCATGATGCTTTTCGTCTTGAGGTTGTACAAAAAGATATCCAATCCTCCGAATCCTGCGTAGCCATCAGAACTGAATGTTAAAATACTATCCGATTGAAAAACTGGGTGGGTTTCGCGGTAGGGGGTATTAATCTCGGTGCCCAGGTGTTGAATTTGTCCAAAAATGATGGTGTCTTTGGTATGACTTAAAATGTTAACCAGGAAAATATCTGTTTTACCAAAGCTGCCTTTTCTGTCTGATGCGAAGGCGGCTAATTGACCATTTGGAGAGATGGTGAAATGGGCTGTATTGGCATATTTTTCATTGATCGGCAGCGCCTGCAGTACCCATTTATCATTGATTTTCTTGGCTATTTGGACCGACAGTGGATTGAAGTCGCGCTTAATTTTCTTGTTCACATCGTTGGTGGTGACAATGAGATTGCCATGGTGATCCACGTGATTGATTTCATAATGTACATCCGATGCACTGAGGATGGTTTGCGTGGTTTGGAATTGGGTGGCGTTGAAAGTGACCTCGTCAATTTGAAAATGGGGCTTGCCCAACCATGCCGATTTGTTTGTTGCCGTATTGGAAATGCGGGTAAGATATCCAGTTCCTGTGGCGTCATTTTTGGATACCAATCCATATTCTCCTTCCGAAGTATTACCTTGTAATTGGTAAACAGTGAAGATCGAATCGTTCAGTATTGGGAATTTCCGTTTGAATTGTTGGTTATTGAATTGTGATTGCAGTACTGAATTGATTGAATCAGCCACCGTATATAATCCATTGATTCGCAATTCTCTATATAATTCCAGAAAATCCTCCTCGGTTGCTTTGGTGGCATACGTCTTATGCAAATATTTCCATGCTTGAAGGCTGGCTTGATGATTCTCTTGTTGTGAGTACGCCATCGCCAACATGCGCTGATTCCTGTAATTTGGGTTCAGGGCGATGGTTTGATTGTTGTTATTTTGAATAACATTTTGATAATTGTATTGTTGAAAATCGGTGTTTTCCTTGGCCTTTTGGGCATAGAGATTTACACCCAATAGGGTAAATAACAGGATAAGTAATTTATGCATTGTCTTTAGAAAAAGCGGGGAACGATTTGACGGCTGGGTAATTTTTCGTAGGGTATTGTGTATTGCAAACCAAATTCATGAGAGTACCTCACGTATTCGTTGAGTGGTTGAATCTTGCTATCCCATGAATAGAACAACTGGACAGATTTCTTAATTTTTGCCATGAACATCAATCCCAAATCACCTTCCGTTCTGTAAAAGGCGCCGATTGAACCCAAATCATTCAGCATATAATGCGCGTTGAAATCCATTTGAACCGGACTGCCTTTTGTTGCTCTTACTTGAGATGTGATTTTGATGTTAGCTTTATCGCCATAGGGAATTACATATCCGCCAGAAAGTTGGTAGTGATTCAAGTTTTGATAGTTGATTTCATCGGGTTGTAAAAACAACATTTGTGGACAGGAGAATCCCAAAAAGAATCGATCCGAATACAAGTATGTGCCAAACCCAGTGGTTGGTGCATGAATGTTCATGGAAGTCTTGCCAAAAGTTGGGTCGTTTTGTTGGTTGATGTCCAACTTCGAAATATCGAATACGTAATTGAAATACCCGAGTTTTAGTCCAACCGCTAACCGTAATTTTGATGTAATGGTTTTGTGGTAGGCCAAGTTCGCTGAAATTCCAAGTTCCTTGAGGGGGGAAGCATTTTTGAACGATCCGATGGTACCTTGCTTCACATTTACACCCATGGCAAAATCGTTGTTTAACGCATTGGATAGGGTAAAGGTGTTATAGTTCGGTGCACCGGGCAAGCTGGTCCATTGTCTCCGCGATAGGAGTCCAACATTCATTTTGGCATTAGACCCCGCGTAAGCGGGGTTTATGCTCAAAGTGTTAAAATCGTAATGGGTATAAATTTGATCTTGTTGGGCCATCGCGCTGATAGAAATGGAGGCCAACAGGCATAATAAATGGATTTTCTTCATCTTAGTTTGCTTTGATGTAAAGGTTTTGTTTGATGATTAAGCCTTTGTCATCGTTTGATTTGAATACCAAGAAATACACGTTCTCGGGCAAGGGTTGGTCGGTGGCAATCGCCAAACCTTTTCCGTGGTAGTAGCCGTCGAATCCGTTCAGGTTGTTATAGCCTGGGCCTGATTCATAGACGATTTGTCCCCAACGGTTGAAGATCAAAACTGAAGCATTTTTGAAGTTTGCCAATCCTTTTATGTACAATAGGTCGTTGATACCATCGCCGTTCGGACTGATACCTTCCGGGATCCAGATGTTCGGAGTTTTAGAATCTTTCAAACCTTCGAGTTCATCGGGCAATTCGTCGTTATCGGAATCCAATTCTCTGAAGTCGGCATTTCCATCACCGTCGGTATCCGTTGGATTGTTTGGATCATCACCCGCTTCCTTCGTATCAGGAATGGTATCGTTGTCAGAGTCGAGGTCTCTCCAATCGCCTTTGCCATCACCGTCGGTGTCAACATCGGTTTCGATTTTGTCTGGTATTTGGTCATTGTCAGCGTCTAGATCTCTCCAGTCGCCTTTGCCATCACCATCGGTATCAACATCGGTTTCGATTTTGTCAGAGATGCCATCGTTGTCGGTATCGAGGTCTCTCCAGTCGCCGGTACCATCACCATCGGTGTCGATATCGGTTTCAATTTTATCAGAGATACCATCGTTGTCAGAATCCAGGTCTCTCCAATCGCCTTTGCCATCACCGTCGGTGTCAACATCGGTTTCGATTTTGTCAGAGATGCCATCGTTGTCTGTATCTAGGTCTCTCCAATCGCCGGTACCATCGCCATCGGTGTCGATATCGGTTTCGGTTTTATCAGAGATGCCATCGTTGTCGGTATCAAGGTCTCTCCAATCGCCGGTTCCGTCGCCATCGGTATCGATGTCGGTTTCGATTTTATCAGAGATGCCATCGTTGTCAGAATCTAGGTCTCTCCAATCGCCTTTGCCATCACCGTCGGTGTCAACATCGGTTTCGATTTTGTCAGAGATACCATCGTTATCGGTATCGAGGTCTCTCCAGTCGCCGGTACCATCACCATCTGTATCGATATCGGTTTCGGTTTTGTCAGAGATGCCATCGTTGTCTGTATCAAGGTCTCTCCAATCGCCTTTGCCATCACCATCGGTGTCGACAGGGTTTTTACCCGCACCTTTTTCAGTGTTGTCGATGATTCCATCATCATCGGTATCCAAATCCTTGTAGTCGGGGAGGAGGTCAGCATCGGTGAATACTTCTTTGTATCCGCCATTTGCGATGGTTGGAACGCCATTGGCGTCAACAGTGGGCTTACCATTGCCTGCAACGCCGTCGAAATCTGAATCGGATCCATCGACTTCAATAATGTCATCGATGCCATCGTTATCGGTATCCAAATCTCTGAAGTTCGGCTGACCATCTGAATCCAAGTCAAGGAGGGAATCTTTGGCCTCATTTTCAACGACATCCAAAATACCATCGTTGTCAGAATCGAGGTCGGCATAGTCAAATACCCCATCGCCATCAAAGTCTTTGGAACCTTCGATATAGTCTGGGATAGAGTCATTGTCGCTGTCAGCAATCAAAACCAAAACTTTGGTTTTAACCGGTCCTGTAACGTTGTTGTTTTTGTCTTTTGCCCAAACATCGATGTCCAACCAACCCGTATCGGCCAGGGTAACGAAGTAGCGACTGATGGTTGTATCGATAACGCCACAATTGTCGTTGGTTGAAACGGTAAACATCGCTTTGGTTAGATTGGCTTTGGCTGCAGTATCCAAATAAACAACGGCCGTTTTCACGGTAATCGTAGGCTTGATGGTGTCTAACACTGTAACATCGAATGTGGTGTAAGCTGTATTGTTTGAATAATCCACGGCTGTGAATACAATTCCCTTATGGGTTCCCGTATCAGTGCAAGTAAAGTTTGATCTTGATATGCTCAAGCTTTTGATTGAACAGTTGTCCGTAGAACCATTGTCTGCTTGAGCAGCAGTGATGCTCACGTTACCAGTTGCATCCAAGTATACGACCAAGTTCTTGGCCTTAGGTGTAGGACTGATGGTATCGTACACTCGCACGTTAAAATAGGTGTACGCGGTATTGTCGGAGCGATCTTTGATTGTAAGTTTTACGGCATTATCGATACCTGTATCAGCGCAGGTTAACGTTTTTCTGGAAATCGTCCAGGATTTGGTCGCACAGTTGTCTGTAGACCTATCGTAGCCAAGGGCGGGATTTACAATATCCGCGGTCCCCATTGCATTTAAGTAAACAACAAAGTCAGGCATCCTTGGAATTGGAGAAATCGTATCGTAGATCCTCACATTAAAGTAGGTGTAAGCCGTATTGTTACTGTAATCGGTTGCAGTGAACTTGATGCTGTTGTTTACACCGGTATCAGCGCAAGAGAAGTTGCTCTTAGACAAGCTCAAGGTTTTGATCGAGCAGTTGTCGGTAGAACCATTGTTGGCTTGAGCGGCTGTGATTGAAACGTTACCAGTTGCATCCAGGTACACCACCAAGTTCTTGGCCTTAGGCGTAGGACTGATGGTATCGTACACGCGCACGTTAAAGAAAGTGTACGCGGTGCGGTTCGAGTAATCGGTT
>JAHEMG010000040.1:0-8839 GCA_024643755.1 Flavobacteriales bacterium
ATATTGCCCAATTTGGTTAAAACAGGGTATGTTGATGCGGCCGGACAGCTGATTGAATCCAGTGAAACAACCCCAGATGTATCAGGGGCCATCGCCAGCCAAGTTCAACCCGCGAATTCTATAACCAGGCCAGCCATCCTCATCCCCTACAGCGTGGGCGTTGCCAATACGTTTCATTCCAAGAACTTCACCTACGGATACTTCGCCATTCGTAGCAAAAATCCGTCGGGACCGGCCACTTGGCCAGCTTGGTGGCTAACAGGCAAAAACAATTGGCCACCAGAGATCGATATTTTTGAAATGTACGGCGGATCCACTGGAAAAGGAGTGCACACACAAACTATGACTATCCACACCGGCAAGGTAGAATCCCATACGAAGCAGATGTTGATGAAAAAATTCAGATTGAAGGCGGATACGGATACCGCATTTCACATTTACGCCTGCTTGTGGACGTCCAAACGCATTGAATTCTATACCGATAATGTACGGGTAAAATCGGTTAAACTCAACAAATGGATGCGTCAATTTTACCAAGAACCGATGTACCTCATTCTCAACAATGCCCTGAAGAACAAATACCTACCCAATTTGGTTTCCTCAGGCAATGCCACATCCGATTTTCAGGTTGATTGGGTTCAAGTTTACCAAGCGATTCCCCAAGCCACACCCTGATTTCACGAAGAATTCATGGGCCAATAACCGCCAATCGCGGTCAAATCATACCTTTGTGATATGAAAGGGATTATCCTCGCCGGCGGTTCCGGCACCCGTTTGCACCCATTAACACTTGCTATGAGTAAGCAATTGATGCCGGTGTACGACAAACCCATGATTTATTATCCGCTATCGGTTTTGATGATGGCGGGCATCAACGAAATATTGATCATCAGTACCCCTCACGATTTGCCCCATTTTGAAAAATTACTGGGCGATGGCAGTCAGATTGGTTGTAAATTCAGCTATTGCGTGCAGCCATCTCCCGATGGGTTGGCACAAGCGTTCATCTTAGGCGCTGATTTCATCGGTGATGATTCGGTGGCGTTGATTCTGGGCGATAACATCTTTTTCGGATCCAAGTTTCAGGAGACCCTGTTAAGTAGCGTTGATCCTGAGGGAGGTATTGTGTTCGCCTACCATGTGAGCGATCCAGAGCGATATGGTGTGGTTGAATTCGACGAACAATTGAATGCTATCAGCATCGAGGAAAAACCCATTCAACCTAAAAGTAATTATGCAGTTCCCGGCTTGTATTTCTATGATAACAAAGTCGTTGAGATTGCCAAAAATTTGAAGCCATCACCCCGAGGAGAATTGGAAATCACCGATGTAAACAGAATTTACTTAGAGCAAAAATCCCTGCAAGTGCGCATCATCGAACGAGGCACTGCATGGCTTGATACCGGCACATTCAATTCTCTGATGCAGGCAGGACAATATGTCCAAGTCATCGAAGACCGTCAAGGATTAAAAATCGGATGTATCGAGGAGATTGCTTGGCGCAAAGGATTTATCAGCACCGAGCAATTATTGGAAATCGCACAGCCCTTGAAAAAAAGTGGCTATGGCGTGTATTTGGAGAAAATGGTTTCGCAAAAGCGATAACCCTTACTTCACTTCAATCAGGAAATACTGCTTTTTGCCTTTTTGGGCGATGAGGTAACGGTTATGCATCAACATTTGGGTATCGATAACACCTTCGATATCCGTGTATTTGTCTTTGTTAAACGCAAAACCATTGGCCTGCAACATTTTCCTCGCTTCTGATTTCGATGGAAAAATTTGCGTTTGTCCAGCCAACAACTCCAGCACATTTACGCCACTTACCAATACTTCGCGCGACACTTCGAAGCGCTCCATACCCTCAGCAGCAGCCGCAAGTGTGGCCTCGTCAAGTGCTTTCAAATCTTCGGCTGAGCCGTTGCCAAAAAATATTTGCGTTGCTTTCAGCGCCATCGCCAAGTCACCCTCAGAGTGCACGCGAACGGTCATTTCTGCCGCCAATTCTTTTTGTAACAAACGCAGATGCTCCTGTCCCACATGAGAAGCAATAAGCGCTTCTATTTCCTCTTTGCCTTTTAGTGAATAGATTTTAATGAATCGAATGGCATCTTCATCGGCCACATTGAGCCAAAACTGATAGAATTTATAGGGCGATGTTTTAGCTGGATCCAACCATACGTTGCCGCCTTCAGATTTGCCGAATTTGGTGCCGTCCGACTTTGTAATCAAAGGCGCTGTAAGGGCATAACCCTCGCCACCCGCCATCCTGCGAATCAACTCTGTACCTGTGGTGATATTACCCCACTGATCACTGCCACCCATCTGTAATTTACACCCTTCATGCTTGTATAAGTGCATGAAATCGTACCCTTGTACCAATTGATATGAAAATTCGGTGAATGAAATTCCACCGGCTTCCAAACGATTGCGAACACTGTCTTTCCCCATCATGTAACTCACGGTGATGTGCTTACCAACGTCGCGAATAAAATCAAGGAACGACCAATTTTTGAACCAATCGTAGTTATTGACCATCTTGGCTTGGTTGCCCGCATCGCCAAAATCGATGAATTTTTGCAGTTGTTTTTTCTGACAAGCGATGTTATGCTCAATGGTAGCAATGTCTAGCAGTTTACGCTCATCGCTCTTTCCACTGGGGTCACCCACCATTCCTGTAGCGCCACCCACCAATGCAATGGGTTTATGTCCCGCCCGTTGAAAATGCACCAATTGCATGATGGGAACCAAGTTGCCAATGTGCAAAGAATCGGCAGTAGGATCAAAACCTACATACCCCGTAACTTGCTCAGTATTGAGCATTTCATGGGTTCCGGGCATGGCATCGTGGAGCAAACCCCTCCAACGAAGTTCTTCTACAAAATCAAAATGGGGTTGAAACGACATACCTACAAAGGTAAAGCAAAATTATGCCTCTCGCTTGGCGATGGCATCTGAGATATACTGTTTGAGGGCTTCGGTATCCTCATCCTCCATACTACTTGTGGCCAAAGAAACCACTTGGGCGGTTTCCTTCAACATAAAGTTGATTTCATACAAGAGGTAATCGATTCGCTGCAAATACTTCCAAGGAATTGACTTGAACTGAGAGAAAAAGTGAATGCGGAAAGAGATTCCTATTTCATCGGCTTGAATAAAATAGGTGCCGGTTCTCTTTTTATACAGCCAATAAACAGCGGGTATAGAAAGTCCGAGCCAGATAAATCCACCCCACATACCCCAAATGCCGAAATGAAAAGCCCAACCTACAAAACATACAACACCCAACACAATGATCGCAGGCAATTCTGCCTTCGTCTTGGGAATTTCAACGTAGAATTTCGACATTATTCTTTGATCCAAATGCGGTTGATGCCTGAAACAGAAACGGTATAGATTCCGGCAGAAAGTCCCTCAGTAGATGTAGACCACAATCCGTTTTCATGAATCCAATTTAATGCTACAACAGATCCAGTCATCGACGTTACCACCGGCTGTTGTTGACTATTGTGTGCAACATGAAGTACCCCTTTTACCGGGTTAGGAAAAACAGACAATTGCTGTGCTTCTTGAATGGTAGCAACATCGCTCGTGCCAGTAATCAACAAGCTAAAATTCTTGATCGTATCTGGCTGGGCAACAGGGAAGAACCCATTCAATTTGGCATAGGCCGTAACTGCAAATTTCAATGGAAACAAACCTGCTTGATTGGGCGTTCCGTTTAATTTTATGCATCGAACTGCAGATGGCAAATAAATGCAACGAGGTTCGTAGCAAACATAGCCCATACCCGTTGGCAAGCCCATCACTTTGGTCAATTTCAAAGAATCAATGGTTACTTTTTGTTTACTGCCACCCACAATGGCGGAGGTGTCGCGAAACGACAATATCATCACCGTTTGATCATAGGCGGTACCAACTGCCCCATCGGCCAACTGACTTGGATAAAACCCAGGCACTTTGATGGTGGTGTCTGGTGTACACAATTGTGCAGTAGCCATTAGGCTGGTGCAGCAAAACAAAGAGAAAAGGAATTTTTTCATGAAGACAAAGCTTGTGTCAAAGATAATGCGAAAGGAATTGAATCTCAATCAACGAATAGGATCACTCAAGTGTTTGTACTTTGACCATAAATACCCTTGGGAAAATAACAAAAAGATTAATCCACCCAATCCTTGGATTCTATAACCCGAAATATCGCGTCGAAGATCAAATGGCAATGCTTCAAAAAACACAACCACACCCATTAATGTTGCACCGATTGTCAACCCAACCAAGGTTATTTTCCCCAACGTTTTTGGAGAAAAAACCGCATCGTGCAGCACGAACAACAGTAGTGGCCAGGTCATGAATAAGCTGTAATCACGCTGGTGAGGAAAGGCCAAAGGAATGCAAGCCAGAAAAATCGACATGACCAATATATCGCCCTGAGGAAAAGCCAATTTTCTAAATTTTGTTAACCAAAACCAACAAGTTGAAAGCACTAACAAGCGAAACAACTGGGTAAAGATAAATACGCCTTTTGTACCCATTGAGAACCAATCAACACGTGCTTCTCCTTCAATATTCAGACCTGTTAAGTATTTGGTAATCAATGCGCCCATATCAATGAAACCGCCTTCACCCAATTCCACGATGTGATTCTTTGAAAATGGATTGATGTTATTTAGCCAACTCTGCAATATTTCTGTGTGGTAACCCGCAGGCAAGTAAGCGTATGGCAATAATACCATGATAACAGACAATAGCACCACCGTGAGAAACGTTGACCATTTGCGCATCAAGAAAAGCTGTCCAACCATGTAAATAGGTAAGATTTTCAGGGTTACGCCGAATGCCAAGCCCAAATTTTTCCGGATTTTACCGGTAATCGGCGCTTCAAAAGCTTTGATAACACCCCAAACAATCAGGATCGTCATCTGTCCGTAAAGCAAATTCAAGAACACCCAACGATAGGTAACCATTGCAAAGCAGAGCCAGAAGATAAATCCCATTTTGTTGCGAGGCAGCTGAAAGGTGCGATCAACGAACCTGATCAATTCATACACCCAAAAGAGGTTTAAAGCGTTCCACAGAAACTTCAACACAAAAAGTCCAAAAGGAATTTCTTCGGACACAATAAACTTGGGCAACCAGGTGAAGGGTGCGAGCAAGCTGGCAAACAGAGGGCTGTAATAATAGTACAGCGCCCAACCTTGAGCATTGTAGGGCGTTGTATAGGGATTTTGGAGTTGGGTTAATCGCTCTGCAGCCCCGAAAAAGATATTCAAATCATTGTTGGTGCTCAAGCTCCTCAGAAATGGCCATGCCAACAAGGCCGCAAATACGCCAATGAGTATTTTGATGTTTTTTTGGTAGTCAAACGCCTTCTCTGTTTTGCTCATCCTTGTGCAAATTTAACCATTGATGCATGGAAAGTGTGTGATGATTGATAAATCCATGGTTGGCTATGTTTTTTGAGTCGCATCCAAACCAAAATCGAAAGGTTTGCGTTAATTTTGCGCCCCATTGGCCCCGTAGTTCAATGGATAGAATAGATGTTTCCTAAACATTTGATATGAGTTCGATTCTCGTCGGGGCTACAAATCATCTCAAAGATTATGGTAAAAACAAGAGAGGGCCGCGAATTTCGCGGCCCTCTCTTGTTAAAATCCCGGACACCGTAGAGCGTTCCGTCTGAATCTGAATTTTCGTTTTATGGGTCTCAGCGCCTTTTTCATTTGATAAGAAGTCGCCACTGAATTGGTTGTTTTATGGTTCAACGCTTCGAAATGATTGGCTTGTATTTCTATGCCATTCATTGAAGTAGATTTATCATTGGCTACAGCCAAGTTTACAGCGCCCAATGGAATCATGAATGAAGTTAATAAGATGATAATCAATGCTTTGTTTTTCATGGTCTTTTGTTTTTAAGTGAAACTTATTGGGTGAAGGCCTTCGATTGCACAAACACCCAGAGTCTGTTTCACCCCCAAGAAAACGAAGCAATTTTATTTTATTTCTTCAACGTATAAACTTGATAAAAGGCAGAATTGTAAAACAACTTGGCATTTTTCAACGACAAGTGCGCCGAAAGCAATGCATCTTCCCTTTGTAATACTGCCACATTTAAAACTACAAAGTCAGCCCCTTTTGCACGAAATTCATCACACTGAGTTACAGAATTAAACTGCTCCGGAAAAACCGTCCACCCCTTGCGGTGTAATAAAAATAATTCTTGCGGACTAGCACTTGAAACAAACACCACTTTTGAGTCTAGGGGAATCACGGATTGGATTTCGGTTTCCAGCGTATTTTTATATTGCTCAGATGGTTTGATAAAATGGTCATGGAATTGATTGCCAATGGCTTCAACGACCAACAGCAAAAGAATGAAATAACCGCCGTACCGATGACCCCAACCTTTCAACAAACCCGTGTTAGGAGAAATGATCCAATTCAATCCGAGTGCTGCCAACAATGCCATTACCGGGACAAAAGGAATTGAATAGTAGGTGTGTTGAGGGAAAACTGCCCCTGTTTTCAAAATGAATACGCCAAAAACCAAGGAGATTAGTGCCAATGCCAGTGCCTCGTGTTTCATTTTCTTTTGAAACAGCGAAATCAAACCCAACAAACCCAACAGCAAAGCCACAAATGAATAATAGCTGGTGAAATAGAACTTTTCCAATAACAACCGCCACAATGGAACAATTTCATACCAACCCTCAACCAATCCTTTTGGAAAAAACAGGTGATAACCAAACGTATGATTTAAGTAGGGAACCCAATAAAAATACCAGAGCAATGCAGGAACCACTGCCACAATACTGCCGAAAATCAGCATGTAACCATTTCTATTTTTCCAAGAACCAGTGAACACAGCAAGCAATACCACACTCAACAAACTCACGGCAGGTATTTTACTTAAAACACCCAGGGCGATACACAGCACCGCACCTATCCAATGAGACCATCGCCCCGAATTCCAAAAATCAAACCCATAACGCAACCCCACAATAACCAGGGCAACCGAAAAAGTATCCGGCATGATTTTTCTCGAAAAAGTAAACCAAGAAGAACTAAGTAAAATGATTACTGCGTAAAGGGCAATGCGTTCATCAAAACGACCTTTTATCAAGAAAAAGAAATGATAAGCACCCAATAACACAAATGCCAAATTCACACACCTTCCGTACCAATGTTGGTACCCAAAACAGCGTGATAACAAAACAGAAAAGTAGTTAAACAGGGGAAATTCAGCCCCAACAATGCCTGTTTTCTCCCCGGCCATATCGATGCGAGGATAAAACCAGTCCATACCCTGTTCCACATAATTTCTGGTGACCATCGCCGTGAAAGATTGTCGCCAACTATGTGCCATCTCTAACGGTGGATCTGTAATGCCCACCAAATGAATGATTCCAAAAAATAGCAATACCCAAGTAATTTTTGGCGTGGTGGTGAATGTCGCTACCCAGCGCTGCCAATGAAACAACTTTTTAAGACGGGTAGTGAATTGCATGGGTTTTCTATGGAAGGACACAAAAATACAGCATTGTTTGATTGCATGGGGTTTCGCCTATATTTGAAAAAATACTGACTTTATGAAAAGACAATACCTAATATTATTCTGTACGGCATTGATTGGCAGTGCTTTCGGACAAACATTCAGCGACAATTTTGACACCTATGCTGTGGGAGATAACCTAGCCGCTAAGAGTGCCGTTTGGGAAACCTGGAGCGGTCCTAACGGTGGAACAGACGATGTAAAAGTCACCAACACAAAGGCCAAAAGTGGTAGCAACTCGATCTATTTTCAGTCAACCGCGGCCAACGGAGGTCCTTCAGATGTAGTGCTGCCTTTTGGTGGTGCGCGTACGGCGGGACAGTTTTCGCTCAAAATGGCCATGAACGTTGACGCAGGAAAAAATGCCTATTTCAACTTCCAAGAACAAACCACTGTGGGTAAGGGTTACGCGATTGATGTGTATTTCATGGAAGACAAAACCTTGAACATCAACAATGCCGCCGCCGGTAATTTGTTGAGCGTTAACTACCCTCAAGGACAGTGGTTCGATTTTGAACTTAACATTGATTTGAACACCAATACTTGGGATTTATACATCGATGGTACTAAGGCCGGTTCATTCCAAAACGCAACCAGAGCCATTGCTTCAATGGATTTATTTCCGATTAATGGAAGTTCATTCTATGTTGACGACGTTAGTTATTCGTATACCGGATACACCAGCACGAGTAAAAATGCCTCTGTTACTTACATTGGCAATGTCATTGGATTCTTGGCAGGTTCGAACGTTATTCCCACCGTTGAAATCAGGAATCTTGGAACCACTACCATTACCAGTGCCGATGTTTCTATCAAATACAACGGCAACACCTTGAACAAATCTTTAAATGGTATTTCATTGCCTGCCAATGGTTTGTATACAACTACTTTCGACAATGCTTTAAGTATTGTTGGCGGTAGTGGCGATGTGGTGGCTTCGATTGTTTCAGTCAATGGCAGCGCAGACGACAACGCCAAAGACGACAGCAAAACCATCACCATCAACCCCATCGTACCCGCCAAAGGAAAGGTGGTTATCGGCGAAGAAGCTACTGGAACTTGGTGTCAGTGGTGTCCGAGAGGCGCAGTGGCCCTCAAAACCATGCACGACAAATACAGTGGGTTCTTCCAAGGCATTGCCGTTCACAATAACGACCCCATGGAGAACCCTTACTACGATGCGGCCATCGCCTCGAAAATTAGCGGTTACCCCAGTGCTTTGGTAGATCGCGGCACTAAAATGGATCCTTCAGCAATGGGTGGCGATTTTATCAAACGTGTTCAAGTAGC
>JAHEMG010000040.1:8939-28216 GCA_024643755.1 Flavobacteriales bacterium
TCATTGAACGGACCGGACACCCGTTTGGCATTACAACCCAATCCGAGCGACAAACAATTTGAAGTAGCGATTTTCGGTCCCATTGGTTCAAATAGCAGCCTGGAGATTTTGGATATGCAGGGTAAAGTTGTATTCCAAACGCAAACGTTGATGGGCAGAATGACCATTCCTTCTCAAGATTGGAGCGCAGGTGTTTACTTGGTAAGATTGACAGAAAACGGCCAAGTTTCACAAAAGAAATTCGTAAAAAACTAATCCGCGAAAGCGATAACACACAACATCATACACCATGAGGCTGGTAATTCAAAGGGTTAAAGAAGCCCAAGTTTGTATTAACGGCGATGAAACACGATCAATTGGTCGCGGACTCATGGTGTTGGTGGGAGTGGAAGACGCCGATGATTTGGATGATGTGCATTGGTTGGCGCAAAAAACAGCGCAAATGCGCATTTTTTCTGATGATCAGGGCAAGATGAATTTGTCTGTGGGCGATATCGCGGGGGAAATCCTAGTGATTAGCCAATTCACCCTATTTGCACAAACGGCAAAGGGAAATAGGCCCTCGTTTATTCGTTCTGCCCGTCCCGAAAAAGCCATACCATTGTACAACCACTTTGTGGACACATTACGCGCTGCTTGGGGCATGCAGGTGCAAACGGGGGAGTTTGGCGCTGATATGGACGTTACGCTGGTCAATCACGGCCCTGTAACGATAACGATTGACTCCAAAAACCGGGAATAGCATCGTCAAGAAAATACGAGATTGTCGATCAGTCGAACCCCCTCAATACTACCGGCAAAAACGACTGCCATTTGCGGGCTCTTTTCTGATTGGGTTTTTTGAAAAAAATCACACGGTACGTCGTTCATGAATGGGAGGGAAACTACAGTTAAATATTCCACTTCGAAGCCCATGTCTTTGAGTCTTTCTTGTTGTTGGATAAGCGCCTCGCAATGGGTTAATCGCTGTTCAATTACGGCGTTGAGACATTGAAAAATGGATGCTGCATTTTCCCTGGCATTGCTCGATAAGCGCACATTTCGAGAGCTCATCGCCAATCCTGAATCTTCGCGCATTGTGATAACGCGCTTCATTTCAATGCTTGGGAATTGTTGAAGCACCAGTTGTTCAATGACCAAACATTGCTGAAGATCTTTTTCGCCAAAATAAACGACGTGCGGCTGCACATAGTTGAAAAGTCTGTAAACAACCTGCACCACTCCATGAAAATGACCGGGACGACAGGCACCTTCAAACTTTTGATCTAAATCCCCCAATTCTATCTGTACATCCTCCACATTGGCTGGATACATTTCCGATGTCGTTGGTGTAAATACCACGTCTACACCTTGGTTTGAAAGCAATGCTAAATCGTTGTCTAGGGTACGCGGATATTTTTCGAGGTCTTCCGGGTTGTTAAACTGCAAAGGATTGACAAAAATGCTTACAACCGTAAGATATCCGTCTTGTTGCGCTGATTTGACCAAAGAAAGATGGCCCGCGTGCAAGGCCCCCATCGTGGGAATGAAGGCGATTTTCCTGTTTGGGTTTTCTCTGTGTATGTCACTGAGTTCTGTCGCGAGCGTAAATACCTTCATGTTGGACCGAAAAGAGGGTGCAAATAACGATTTTTCCTAGGTTCTTCGTAGATTGTTGTTTCAATTTCCGATTTTTTTATTATACTTTTGTAATCTTTTTCATCGCATAGTTTCACTCTGTATGACCCAAACCAAAAAACGCGTTCTGTTTGTAAGTTCTGAAATGTCTCCTTTTTTAGAGACTTCGCCGCTAGCAACAGTAGCTCGCATGCTTCCACAAGCATTGCAAGAGCAAGAAAATGAAATCCGAATCCTTGTGCCCCGGTTTGGTGTCATCAACGAACGTCGCAATCGATTGCACGAAGTTGTTAGACTTTCAGGTATCAACATCAGCATTGATGACAACGATAACCCACTGATCATCAAGGTTGCTTCAATTCCTCAAACCAAAATGCAAGTTTACTTTTTGGACAATGAGGATTACTTCCACCGCAAAGCCTTATTCCATGATGAAAGCGGAAAGTTGTTTGATGACAATGATGAGCGCACCATCTTTTTTTGCAAAGGCGTAATGGAAACGGTAAAGAAATTGGGTTGGGCACCAGACATCATTCACTGTCAAGGTTGGATGACCAGTTTGATCCCCATGTATTTGAAAACCTTGTACAAAGACGAACCCGTTTTCAAAAACACCAAGATCGTTTTCAGTGTATACTGCGACGAAGACAAAATCAATTTGGGTGGCGATTTTGCCAGAAAGGCCAGTTTGAATTCTTTGGATGATGATTGCATGAAGTGTTTTGGCGATGCCAGTGTAGACGCGATGAACATTGGCGCTGTAAAGCATTCAGATGCCATCGTTACCAACAGCGAAGAAGCGCATAGGGTTGTTGAAGCACACTTGATTGATAAAATCGTGATGAGACATAGCGACGAAGACGCAGCTACTCAGTACGGTACATTATACGAACGCTTGCTGTCCTAAACATCATTTTGAAATTCAGGGTTTACCTTGCTGTCCTCACAGTCCTAGTAGGATTGGCCGCTTGTAAAAAACAGGACGGGAATATCATCATTGATGGACAAAGCAATAATTATCAACTAGAGATTTTTCGTTCAGACAGTTTTCAGTTGATGGCAAAAACCATTCGGGAAGATTCTTTACCCGCAAATGGCATTAGCTACACCTTGTTGGGCGAAATGAACGATCCCATCTTGGGCAAAAGCAAAGCCAGTTTGTTTGCCAAGATGAACATTTTGGAGCCCGAAAACAACTTCCCAAACAACATTGAGCCAGATTCTGCCATCCTGTACATTCCGATGGTTGATGGTCTTAATTTTTATGGCAATGCCTTAACCAAGCAACGTTTGCAGGTTTTTCCGTTAACCGACGGAATTACCTCGAAAGTATATTACCAAAACGAAAACATCGCCTACAACAAACAAATTAGTGCCAACTACTACGGTCCGATGTTTCAACAAAAGTTGGATTCTGTAGGGTATCGCAAAGAAAAAATGGGCCTTAAGCCTGGCTTGTTGATCAAGTTGAGTGCTGAATTTGCTCGCAGTCTCATGCAAATGCCGTCTGAAGCCTATCAATCCAACGATGGTTTGGCCAAGCATTTCAAAGGCATTGCCATTGTTCCTGAAAACGATGAATTGATGCCCGGCGATGGTGGATACGCTGTGTTGGACTTATCCAACGTGATTTCCTTGGCTTATCGCGCCAAAATCATGTTGTACTACAACGACACAAGCACATTTGTATTCGGATTTGAAGGAAAAGGAACCAATGTAAACCAAGGAAAAGTAGGTCCCTACCCTCAATTCATCAACGATCAATTACAAAACAGCCAAAAGAGTTATACAACCACCTACATTCAGGCTTTGGGTGGATTGAAAACAGAAATTCAAATTCCTTATTTGCTCAACCTAATCAAAGACGGCAACGTAGCGATCAACAAAGCGGAAATTCTATTTTACACCAATGAAATTGCTTCGGTGAATCAGTTTGCCCCACCGCGATTGAATTTGTATCAACCACTGAATGGGCTTAGCAAACGAAATCGACTGATTGATGATGCCACACTTTCGCCTGCAACTTTCGGTGGTGTGTATGATGAAAGCAGAAAATGTTACCGTTTTACTGTTACCCGTCACATTCAAAACATTTTGAATGATCAGTATTTCCGTTCATTAAACACCAATTTGGGTCTTTATTTGGCGGTTCCTTCAGACAATCCCGTGATTGGTGCGCGTGCTGGTATAGACCACAGCAAAACGAAATTAATCATCACTTATACGAAACCCAATTAACACAACATTGTTTCATCATTATGGGAACCCGTAAACCATATCAACTCGTTAGTCGCGACTGGAAACAAGAAGACACCACCTTCCAAGTGAATGGTGTTACCATTGGGAAAGATTTGATGCTGGTTGCCGGACCTTGTGCCGTAGAAAACCGAGAACAGATCTTTACCATTTCAGAGTATTTGGCGAAGAAAAACATCAAATTCCTTCGCGGCGGAGCGTATAAACCAAGAACAAGTCCCTATTCATTTCAGGGCCTTAAAACAGAGGGATTGCAATTGTTGCGAGAAGCTGGCGACAAATATGGTTTGGCCGTAGTATCTGAAATCATGAGTATCGACAAGATTGACGAGTTAGTCACTTACGCCGATATTCTCCAAGTAGGCACTCGGAATATGCAGAACTATCCCTTGCTCAAGGCATTGGGTAAGTGCGGTAAGCCAGTATTGTTGAAGCGTGGTATGAGCAGCACCATTGAAGAATGGTTGTTGGCGGCTGAATATATCGTTAGCAGTGGTAACGAAAAAGTCATTTTGTGCGAGCGTGGAATTAGAACTTTTGAAACTGCCACCCGTAACACCTTGGATATCGCAGCGATACCTTTGATAAAAACACTGAGTCACCTACCCATTATTCTTGACCCAAGCCAAGGAACTGGACTTCGAGATTTGGTCGCACCGGTTTCCAATGCAGCCATTGCGGCAGGTGCAGATGGTTTGATCATCGAAGTACACAACCAGCCCAATGAAGCATTGAGCGATGGTGACCAAAGCTTGTATTTGGACCAATTGGGCGATTTGCTTCCTCAGTTGTCTGCCCAAGCGCAATTCCGCAACAAACGCTTCGATTTTGAGGCCAACGTTACGGTACCTAGTCTCTGATATTTTTGCGCGGCTAACTGCGTTTAAAAAAGCCATAAATTGGCCAACCCAGTGCCACAATGCCAATGCCTGTCATGGCGATATTGAATTGACTCACCAATATTCCCAAGGCCACAAATCCAGCTAGAATCAAGTACGCAATGGGCAAATAGGGATATCCCCATACTTTGTAGGGTCTTTCCGCTTCTGGTTCGCGATTGCGCAGTATCAAAACGCCTGCAACGGTGATGATGTAAAACAGCAACGACGCAAATGTGCAGTAGCTTAAAAGGTCGCCGTAACTGCCACTCAAACACAATACGCTGGCCCAAAAAGCTTGCATCCACAAAGCGTTGGCGGGAACATTTCTTTTATTCAAGATGGCTGCTTTGCGAAAAAACAATCCTTCATCTGCCATCGCCTTATACAAACGACTACCTGCTAAAATCAATCCGTTGTTGCAACCAAATGTACTTACCATGATGAGTCCCGCCATGAACAACAATCCCATTGTACCTGCCAGCTCGTCATTGGTTGAGCCCATCAGCACGGAAGATGCGGCTACACCAACCCGATCCTGATCAGCGTGGGCGATGCCCAAATTGAAATTCTCTGCCCAACCATCTACACCTGTTGCGGCCAAAGCGTCGGGCCATGAAAGTCCTTTCAAAGGCAACAAAGTCATGTACGCCACATTTGCCAAACAGTAAACCACGGTCACAATAAATGTTCCGTACAATAACGCTTTGGGAATGGTTTTACTGGGTTTATCGACTTCAGCCGACATGAATGTAATACCTTGCCAGGCATCGGAAGAAAACAAACTACCCACCATTGCACTGGCGAAAGCCAACATCAACGTGATACCCGAAATGGATTCCCAAGCGCCTTTGATTGGCTCAATGGAATTGCCTGCACTGTCTGGGGTGCCAGGAACAAATTTGGAGGCAGTGATGCCATCCGACATATTAGCCCAAAAATAATTGTGTGCACCATTGAATGAACCACCCATCAACACGTATAAACCACCTAAAATAAGGGCGCCCAGCGCCAATAATTTGGCCAGGGTAAAAATGCGTTGTACCCATTTACTTTCTTGAATTCCCAATCCATTGATGGCGGTAAGAACCAGAATACTGGTAATCGCCATACACTGTCCGGAAAGCAAGGAAAATTGATGCCCACAGCATATCCAAGAAGCGATGACTTTATCATGTCCCCACACAAATATGCCCAAATGCTTCGCAAAGGCCATGGCAACAGCGGCAATTACCCCTGTTTGAATCACTGAGAAAACGGCCCAACCATACACAAACCCCATGCGTTTACCATAGATACGGGTGATGAAATTATACTGTCCGCCCGCCTTTGGCATCATCGCAGCCAATTCCCCAAAACTTAGTGCTGCCATCAGGGTAATGACGCCGGTGAGCACCCATGCCAGCAGCACGAGAGGGCCATTGCCCAGCTGACGGGTCATATCGCCAGTTACCAAGAATATCCCGCTACCGATCATACTGCCTGAAACCAACAATGTGGAATCAAACAAACCGAGTTTTTTAGTTGTTGTCATTGTGTTTGGAGGGGCATATTACAAAAAAGGCTTGGTGATACCAAGCCTTTTTTGTGTGAAGCCATTTGGAATTAATCCGCTTTATTCAAGTTAGAATGTTTGCGGCTATACAAGAAATAAATAATTACACCGAGCGTACCCCAGATTAAAAATGCATACCAAGTATTCTCACGGACTTGTGACATTAAGAACACGTTAAAAGCCACACCCATTGGTGCAACGAAATAGATGAAGGGTGTTTTGTAAGGGCGTTCCAATTCTGGTTGTTTCACGCGCAAAATCAACACGGCCAAACACACCATGGCAAAGGCAAGCAGCGTACCCATAGAGCACATTTCTGATACTTTATCAATGGGTGTTAAGGCGGCAACGATCGAAACGATGAAGCCGACCAAAATGGTACTCTTATAGGGCGTTTTGAATTTGGGGTGTAAAGAACCAAACATGTTCTTTGGCAACAAACCATCTTTCGCCATACCCAAGAAGATACGCGTTTGTCCGAGCATCATCACAAGCATAACCGACATCAAACCAGCTGTAGCAGCGATGGTTATCAAATAAACAGCCCAATCGATACCAGCACCCGCGAACGCAGAGGCCACAGGGGCTTTCAAATCAAGTTGGTTGTAAGGAACCATACCGGTCAATACCAAAGACACCGCGATGTAAAGCAGTGTACAAATAATCAGCGAAGCAATAATGGCAAATGGCACATCTTTTTTGGGATTAATCGCTTCGCCCGCTTGGGTTGAAACTGCATCAAATCCAATGTAAGCAAAGAATACGATGGTAGCTGCGGTAAGCACACCACCTACACCAAAATGCAAATGACCATCATCGCCCATTTTCTCTGCGGGGATAAATGGATGCCAATTTGCTGTATCAACAAAGAAAGAACCTGCGATGATCACAAAAAGAACCACAGCTACTTTCAAAATCACGATGATGTTGTTGGTAGAGGCGGCTTCTTTGATCCCTTTCACCAAAATGGCGGTAATAACCCAAGTAATGATGAAGGCGGGCAAATTGAATGCATTTCCTCCATAGGTTACAGGGTCATTGATAAGATATTCTGGTAGATTAATGTGAAATAAATGGAGCAATTTGGTAAAGTACCCGCTCCATGCAACAGCCACAGTGGTAGCACCCATCATGTATTCCAAGATTAGGTTCCATCCAATAAACCAAGCGAATAATTCGCCCACTGTTCCGTAAGCATAAGCGTATGCAGAACCCTCTACCGGCAACACGGAGGCAAATTCTGCGTAGCACAACGAGGCAAATAAGCAGCCAATACCCGCAATAACGAAGGCCAAAGCCAAGGCTGGACCCGCATGGTTGTGAGCGGCAATGCCGGTCAAGGTAAATATTCCCCCACCAATGATGGCACCAATTCCCAATGAGGTAAGACCCCAGCGGGTAAGTACCCGATTCAAATCATTTTTCTTCGCATCGGCCTGATAGGCGGCAATGGGTTTCTTTCTCCAAATAGACATATAATTTTCGCTAAAAAACAAATATAGGGGTTTAGGCAATTACGCCCAATGATTTACCCACTTTGGTAAACGCGGCTACGGCCTTGTCGATATGCTCAAATTCGTGGGCGGCACTCAATTGAACTCGAATACGGGCCTGCTCTTTCGGCACCACAGGATAGAAAAAGCCAATCACGTAAATGCCCTCTGCCAAGAGCGCATTGGCCATATCTTGACTCAATTTTGCATCGTACAGCATAACCGGTACAATAGCACTATCGCCATCCTTAATATCAAAACCCGCAGCCTTGATGCCTGATTTGAACCGTTTCACGTTGGCTTCTAACTTATCGCGTAGTTCTGTGGTTTCATTCAACATATTGAGAACCTCAATGCTCGCACCAACGATACTGGGGGCCAATGAATTACTGAACAAATAGGGACGACTGCGTTGACGAAGCAACTCAATGATCTCTTTTCTGCCAGTGGTATATCCGCCCATCGCTCCACCCAACGCTTTACCCAAGGTACCGGTGATGATGTCAACACGACCCATCACGTTGCAGTACTCAGGTGTACCGCGACCGGTGGCACCAATAAAACCGGCGGCATGACATTCGTCGGTCATGACCATCGCGTCATATTTTTCGGCCAGATCACAAATTTTATCCAACTGAGCCACATAGCCATCCATAGAGAAAACGCCATCGGTAACAACCAAAATGAAACGCGCCCCTTTTTCGCGAGCAGCAATCAACTGGGCTTCCAAATCGGCCATGTTATTATTCTCGTAGCGGAAACGCATCGCTTTACACAAACGAACCCCATCGATGATAGAGGCATGATTTAAGCTATCTGAGATAATGGCATCTTGTTCGCCCAATAAGGGTTCAAACACGCCGCCATTGGCGTCAAATGCTGCAGCATAAAGAATGGTGTCTTCGGTTCCGTAAAATTCTGCGATTTTGGCCTCCAACTCTTTGTGAATGTCTTGCGTACCACAAATAAAACGCACACTACTCATCCCAAATCCATGGGTATCAATGGCTCTTTTAGCCGCTTCTACCACACGAGGGTGGCTGCTAAGACCCAAATAATTATTGGCACAAAAGTTCACTACTTCACTACCATCTGCGAGTTTAATGACGGCGTCTTGTGGGGTGGTGATAATGCGTTCTTTTTTGAAAAGGCCGGCTTCTTCGATGCTTTTCAGCTCAGCCGCCAGGTGTTGTTTAATGGCTCCGTACATAGGTGTATAAAGAACAAAAATACAATTTTGCCCCTGATTATAAACCTATCATGTTTTTGATTTCTTCGATGATTTTGCGGTCGTTACTCAACCGAGGCACTTTGTTCTGGCCACCCAATTTCCCTTTTGATTTCAACCAGTCGTGAAAGGTTTGTGAGGGCACAGCGGTTACTTGTGGCATTTTCATGAGCATATCACCCGCTCGCTTCGACTTGTAGTCGTCGTTGGTGCGTTGCAATTCCTCATCCAGTAACGTGGTGAAGGCGGTCAAATTTTGGGGTGGTGTAGCGAATTCAATCAACCATTCATGTCCGGGATTCTCATTTTGATCCAAATAAACTGGCGCAGCCGTATAATCCGTGACGATGGCGTCCATTTCTTTGCAGGCCGCGGTGATGGCGGTCTCTGCATTCTCAATTACCAATTCTTCCCCAAAAGCATTGATGAACAGTTTGGTTCGACCAGTGATTTTAAATGTAAATGGATTGAGCGAGTGAAACTGAATGGTATCCCCGATGATATAGCGCCATAATCCGCCCACGGATGAAATCACAACCGCGTAATTGATGCCGGTTTTTACTTGCGACAAAGGCACCAAATTTTCTGAAGTAGGTACTTCGGCAGCAGGATAAAATTCAAAGAATATGCCCAAATGGGTCAATAAAACCAGTTCGGAGCGATCTGCTTGATATTGAATACCGAAAAACCCCTCGCTGGCATTGTATGTTTCTAGGTATTTGACTTTATCGCTCGGTAAAAAAGCTTTGAACTGTTCCCTGTAAGGTTCGAAATTCACACCTCCATGGATGAACAACTCAAAGTTGGGCCAAACCTCCAGAATATTTTGCTTTCCCGTAACCTCGAGAACGCGCTGCATAACCACAGCGGTCCAAGTAGGCACGCCACTCACACTGGTTACATTTTCATCTTTGATGATTTGCACCATCTTTTCGAGCTTCTCTTCCCAACTCTCAATAGTGGCAACATCAATATCTGGTGTACTTTTCCAATTCGCCCAAGAGGGTAAATGAATCATTAAAATACCACTGAGATCGCCAAAATAGTAGCCTTGATCCCCGTCATTTTGTTTGGTTGTACCCCCAATTAGGAGTCCCTTTCCATCGAACATTTTACCGTCGGGGTAAAAGCCAAAAAACTGGGTTACTGCCTCTTTTGATCCCTCAAAATGGTTGTGCTCCATGATTTCATAGCTCATGGGTATGAACTTTGACACGTTGCTGGTAGTTCCGCTGCTTTTGGCAAACCAACGGATATCGCCAGGCCATAACAATTGCTGCTCACCCTGTTGGTTTCTCTCGATATACGGCAGGAAATCTTCAAATGTTGCTACCGGTACTCGCTCGGCAAACGTGGCATAATTGGTCGTTTTTTCAATGCCGTATTTCGCACCGTATTCTGTGAGCGACAGCTTTTCCATCAACAATCGAAACAACTCATCTTGGTTTTCCAAAGAGCGTTCGATATTGGTGCGAAGTTCATTCACACGTTGTTTAAAGTACCAACCAATTAATGGACTTATCATGAGGCTATCATACCATCGCGCAACCTAACGATTTTTTTTGCGTGTTTTGCGATGTCTTCTTCGTGGGTAACCAAAACGATGGTATTTCCACCGGCGTGTATTTCTTCAAATAGCGCCATGATTTCATAGGAAGTTTGGGTATCAAGATTGCCCGTTGGTTCATCAGCCAACAGCAAACTGGGATTGTTAATCAACGCACGGGCCACGGCTACGCGCTGTCTTTGTCCGCCCGACAATTCATTCGGTTTATGATCCAAGCGATTGCCCAAACCCACTTTATTTAGGGTTTCACGCGCTCTTTCCAATCTTTCTTTTTGAGAAACACCGGCATATACCAATGGCAAAGCTACATTTTCTAGAGAACTCAATCGATTTAACAAATTGAATGTTTGGAAGACAAATCCAATTTCATCATTTCGCACTTTGCTTAGTTCGATGTCAGACATCTGACTAACCTCTTTTTGATTTAACCAATATTGTCCTGCGCTTGGCGTATCCAAACAACCGATGATGTTCATGAGGGTACTTTTGCCGGATCCTGAAGGACCCATCAGCGCCACGTATTCGCCTTGATGAATATCTAGGTATATTTTTTTTAGGGCGTGCACGGTTTGATCGCCCAGTACATAGGTTTTCCGAATGTCTTGAAGCGATATCAGGGCATTAGCCATTGCCATCGATCACCTTGGGAACGCGGAAGAAGTCACTATCCGATTTGGGTGCATTTTTCAACGCTTCTTCATGGCTAATGGATTGAATCACCACATCTTCCCTGAGAACGGTTTCGCTATTTGTCAAATAAATCAAGGGTTCAACACCTTCAGTATCTACTTCCTTGAGTTTTTCGCACATGACCAAGATGTCTTCCAAATCACTTTGCATTTTTGTTAAGCTATCGCCTTCAAATTGCAATCGCGATAAATGGGCTAGCTCTTTTACTCTTTGTTCGGTGATTTTCATATGATGCCTAAGGATTTGAGTTGTGAAGATATAACATTATAGACTTTTTCCTGTACCATGGGCATGTCGTCTATCGACAAACCCTTGGTTTCAATCGGTGCGTGCACAAACATGCGCATAATTCCGGGCGAGCCATCAAATGTGTCGCTATCAAACCGCTTGAGATTATCCACCAGGGTTACAGGTACAATAGGTATCTGCTTTTCGATGGCCAATCGGAAGGCGCCGGGTTTAAAAGGAAATTTGATTTGAGGGGCATTGTCTGGAATCCGACCTTCAGGATAAATAATCAAATTGGCACCCAGTTCATCCATTTGGTTAGATGCATCCAAAAACGCTTTGTGCGATCCTCGAAGACTTTCTCTGTGTACAGCGATATCAAGGGTACGGAACCAAATGCCAAATAGCGGAATGCGGGAAAGTTCTATCTTGCCCATGAAGAAATTAAAACCAGGCAAGAAACTACCACAAGTTAAAATGTCCATGTAGGAAATGTGGTTCGGACAAAATATCAATTGTTGATTTTTTGGCAAGGGCTTTTCGTATTTCACCACAGGCCAAATGAAAGCGATAATGGAAGTGACCCTACCCCAAATTTTTCGCAGGCCATGCGCCATACGATAGGTCTTGGGCGACAGCAGCAACAGATACAAAAAAGGATATATCAACAGGAAGAGCGATACAAACCATAGGCCCGCCCAAACCAACCAGATTCTTCCCAACAGTCTCTTCATTGCTTTATTTAATGGGCTATTGCGCGCGTTTCATGTTCCAAACAAAAACCAACAAAGCCACCACCATACTCGTAGAAACACACATCATAAGTTCGAAGCTACCAAAAGAAGATGGACTGATTTTTACATCGAAGTTCTCTTTCATGAGGGCTTTTTGTTTGGGTTTTTCAGACTCAATAATACTGGTGTCTTTGTTCACGGTGCGATCGATGGCAGCGTATTGCAACTTTTTCCAGTCTTGGATAATTTCTGTTTTGTTGTGATAAATGTGTTGGTACGCAGCGATGTTGGTCGCGGCCATCACCAGCGCCATCATCAAAGAATAAAAGAGCGCTTTACCCATATTGATGGGTTTGTCGGATTGCACGTGCATCAAACTCTTCACAAACAAATAAATACCAATCCCGGGAATCACCAAGTTAAAAAACATCGGGAAGAAAGCCACAAAGGAAGTGGTCTTGTATAGGCCATTGAGGTATTGCACCAAAAGCATCGAGGCACTCAAAGAGCCAAATGCCAAGCCATAAATAAAAACACGTTTGAACACGGTACAAAAATAGGAAAAGCGAAGGCTAATTCCGGTTATACGAAAAAAGATGCTGAGAAACGGCCCTGGCCGAATTTACATCTTATAGATAATCGTCGTCCTGACGGTCGTATTCGTCAAAGTTATACTCTGGCAACAAGGTAGTTTTCACGTGGCCAATGGTTTCAGCCAAGCCATCGCTAAACTTGTTGAAATCCTCTTTGTACAAGTGGATTTTCATTTTTACAAAATTACCATCGTCGAACTTGCTGCGCTTGCTCTCTGTAATTGTGATGTAATAGTCGTTGTTACGAGTGGCTTTTACATCAAAAAAATAGGTGCGTTTGCCTGCACGTACGCGTTTGGAAAAGATCTCCTCTTGCGAATCTCTGTTGTAGTTTTCTTCCTGCATCATCTTCTGGTTAATTCGAGAACTCAAATCTCTTGGCAAATATGCAAAATTTATTGAGGTTCTGCACACAAATGTAATATAAATTAAAAAACAAGTGTCACCTTAACGCTTGGTACCTGTTTATCATTGGAATTCAGCACTTTGGCTATCGTTAAGGTTACGATAATATTCACAGCGATGCAATAGTTCTTCGTGGGTGCCGATGTCAATGATCGCGCCTTCTTCGAGCACAACAATCCTATTAGCCATTTTCAACGGGGCGATTCTGTGTGCAACAATGATGGCCGTTGCATCTTTCAGCCACAGCGATAAATGATCGATGATTTGTCGTTCAGTCTCCGCATCCACCGCGCTCAAGCAATCGTCTAATACATATAAATCAGCTCGTTTCACCAGCGCTCTGGCCAAAGCGACCCGCTGTTTTTGTCCGCCCGACAAACTCACTCCGCGTTCACCCAACAGTGTGTTGAGTCCTTGCGGCCATTGTGGGATGTCTTTTTGCAGACAAGCGGCATTGACGGCCAATTGAAGTTCGTCATCGGCAATTTCTCCTGACTCAATACCAAAAGCAATGTTATCGCGGATGGTTTCCGAAAAAAGGAATACATCTTGGGGCACATAGGCCAAATGGCTTCTGAACTCGTGGAGATTAATATCTTGAAGGGGAATGCCATCGATCAATACATTGGCAGCATCTTGGGAGGAATAATACATGGCAGACAGGAGTTGCACCAGGGTAGATTTTCCTGCGCCTGTTCTTCCCGTTACGCCCAAAATTTCACCGCGTTTTATGGTTAAGGAAAGATTTTTAAGTGCAGGTTGCGTTTTGCCTTCGTAGGTGAAATTGAGGTTTTGGATGGCTATATCTCGATCAAAAACAAACGGTTTTCCAGCGACTTCTTGGTGTTCCTCGGCAGTAAGAAATTCATTGATTCGCTTTTGACTTGCCGCCGCTTTCTGCACCAAGGCAGTTGTCCAGCCGAGACTAGCCACTGGCCAAATCAACATATTCAAATAAATCACAAACTCTGCAAGATTGCCGGGGGTGAAAGCACCCTTTTCTACCTCTTTTCCACCCAAATAGATGACAATCAACGTGCTCAGACCCATCAACAGCAGCATCATGGGAAAAAACAGTGCATTGATCTTTGCCAATTGCATGTTGCGTTTTTTATACTCCTCTCCTTCCGACTGAAACTTTGCGCTGAAGGTATTTTCCATGCCGAATGATTTGATGATTCGAATTCCGGCAAACGTTTCTTGGGCACTAGCCGTTAGCACAGACAATTGTTCTTGGATTTGTTTGTTGCCCAAATTCATTCTTCGGCTGACTTGATAAATGGAATAAGAGAGAAACGGCAGTGGTAGCAATACCCAAACGGTTAGTGATGCGTTGGCTTGTGCCATTTGATAAATCACCACTACAAACGTAAAGATCATGTTGGCGAAATACATGATGGCCGGTCCGATATACATACGAACGTTGGAGACATCTTCGCTGGTACGCGACAGCAAATCTCCTGTCATGTGTTTGCGATAAAACGATTCGCCCAGCTTTTGGTATTTGCTATACAAGCGATTTTTCAAATCATACTCTACTTGGCGAGATACCACAATCAATGTTTGACGCATGTAGTACATACAAACACCCCTGATGATGGCCACCAACAAAATACCAAGGCCAAAAGCTAGGGCCGTTTGAAAGATCAAGGAGGATGCCAGGGCATCGCCTTTGCCAGTGATCCACAATGATTGTTTGAGGGCTTCATCCAAACCCAGTCGTACCAAAACGGGCACGGAAGCTGAAAATACATTGGTAAGTAGGATGAATATGATTCCCCAAACCATCATTTTACCGTATTTGATGAGGTATTGGTTTAAAAATAAGAGTTCGCGCATGTGAGGATACAAAGGTAGTTCAAAGGTTTGGAGTACTTGTAGTCGATTGTGGGCCTTAGTAAACGCAGAGTTTTTTAAACTTTTTCACAAGAATATCCACATTTACTCATTTTTGTTTTGTATCTTTGCCTCCCATTTGAGATAGCCATGCAATTAACTGCTGAAAGAAAGAAAGAGATTTTTAACACCTTCGGAGGCTCTGCAACCAATACAGGCAGCACCGAAGCACAAATTGCCATGTTCACTGAAAGAATTAATTTCATCAGTGCACACTTGAAGGAATTCCGCAAAGACAAGAGCGCGGAATTGTCTTTGATTAAGTTGGTTGGTAAGCGTAGAAGCTTGTTGAACTACTTGATGAAGAAAGACATCTTCAAATACAGAGCTTTGATTAAAGAATTGGGCTTGCGTAAGTAAGTTCAAACTTTAAACCTTTTTACGAGTGAAGAAAAGCCCCGTTCGCAAAGCGAAGCGGGGCTTTTTGTTTAAGAAATTATAAAACAATGTTTAAAATACACAAAAAACAATTCGACACTGGTGATGGTAAAATCATCGAGATCGAAACCGGAAAATTGGCCCGTCAGGCCCACGGTAGCTGCGTAGTAAAAGTTGGAAAAACCATGATTTTGGCTTCTGTAGTGTCAAACTACGATGCAAAGGAAGGGGTTGACTTTTTGCCATTGAGCGTTGACTATCAAGAGAAATTTGCTGCAGTTGGACGTATCCCAGGTAGCTTCTTGCGTCGTGAAGCACGTTTGTCTGACTACGAAATCTTGATTTCTCGTTTGGTAGACCGTTGCTTGCGTCCTTTGTTCCCAGAAGATTATCATGCCGACACACAGGTTATGTTGACCTTGATTTCTTCAGATGATAATTTATTGCCCGATAGTTACGTAGGTTTGGCTGCTTCAGCGGCTTTGATGTTGAGCGATATTCCTTTCTTGGGACCTATTTCTGAGGTTCGTGTGGGTCGCGTGAATGGTAAATTCATCGTAAACCCTACGAAAGAAGAGTTGGCGATTTCAGACATCGACATGTTGGTGGGTGGTACCGCCAATGACTTGAACATGGTAGAAGGCGAATTGAAGGAGTTGTCTGAGGAAGAATTCTTGGAAGCCCTGAAATTCGGTCATGAAGCCGTGAAATTACAGTGTGCTGCCCAGATGGAATTGTTGGCTGAAATGGGTGGTCGCAAACCCGTTCGCGAATACAACCACGAGGACAATGATGCTGAACTTCGCGAGCGTGTGATTGCAGAAACTTCTGCTGACATCCGCAAAGTAGCTGAAAGTGGTGCTCCTAAAAACGAGCGTACCGCTGCTTTTAAAGCCATCATCTCTGAATATTGCAAGCAGTTTGAAGGACATGAGCAAGAGTCTCGTATGGTTCGTTTGGCTAAGAAATATTTCCACGAAGCTGAGTATAACCAAATGCGTGAAATGATCTTGGACAGTGGCCGTCGTTTGGATGGTCGTACAACAACCCAAGTTCGTCCAATTTATACAGAAGTTGATTACTTGCCCGCAGCACACGGATCTGCAGTATTCACTCGCGGAGAAACCCAGTCTTTGACTACGGTTACATTGGGTGGAAAATTAGACGAGCAGTTGTTGGATGCACCAATGTTGCACGGACACAGCCGTTTGATGTTGCACTATAACTTCCCTGGTTTTTCAACGGGAGAAGTAAGACCAAACCGCGGACCTGGTCGTCGCGAAATTGGACATGGTAACTTGGCGTTGCGTGGTTTGAAAGCCATGTTGCCAATCGATGTTCCTTACGTAATTCGTATTGTGAGCGATATCCTTGAATCAAATGGATCATCTTCTATGGCTACTGTTTGTGCAGGTTCTATGGCATTGATGGATTCAGGTATTCCTTTGCAAAAGCCAGTTGGTGGTATTGCGATGGGTTTGATTACCGATGATTCTGGTCGTTACACTGTATTGACCGATATCTTGGGAGATGAAGATCACCTTGGAGATATGGATTTCAAAGTTGTTGGAACTACTGAAGGTATTACTGCTTGTCAGATGGATATCAAAATCAACGGTTTGAAATGGGAAATGGTTGCGCAAGCGTTGAAGCAAGCAAAAGACGGCCGTTTACATATTTTGGGAGAAATGGCGAAAACCATTACTGCTGGTAAGGCCGAATTGAAGCCACACACTCCACGTGTTGAAATGATTATTATCGATAAAGAATTTATTGGTGCGGTAATCGGTCCAGGTGGTAAAATCATTCAAGACATTCAAGCACGTACTGGAACCACGATCTCTATTGAAGAGCGAGATGGCAAAGGATATGTAGAAATTTTGAGTAACGATGGCGAAAGCATGGCTGCCGCTGTTGCCATTGTAAATGGTATCGTTGCCATTCCCGAAGTGGGCGGAACTTACACAGGTAAGGTTAAAACCATCACTGAATTTGGCGCTTTTGTTGAGTTCATGCCTGGTAAAGACGGCTTGTTGCACATCAGTGAAATTTCTTATGATCGCGTAGCGACCATGGAAGGCGTGTTTACTGAAGGACAAGAAGTTACTGTTCAATTGGTAGAAGTTGACCAACGTTCAGGCAAATTCCGTTTGAGCATGAAGTCGTTGACACCAAAACCTGAAGGTTATGTAGAGCGCGAGCGTGCTCCACGTCCTGAAGGTGGCAGAGGTGGTCGCGATGGTGGTCGTGGAGGTCGTGACGGTGGTCGCGACAATCGCAACCGTCGTTAATCCAACCCATTAGGATTATCAATAACAAACATCAAAAAGGGAGGCAAATGCCTCCCTTTTTTGTTACAGATTAGATGATTATCTCATCTATCTCGGTTATTTTACCGAGCGAAATAGTTCTCGTAAAATCAACACCCATAAATAAATACAAGGAAACGCTTTCAACTGAGCGGTTTCCACAATCCAAATCCTGATGGCTTTTGGATATAAATCGGTAGGTCCTAAAATTGTCCAACAAATCAACATCAACAACCCCAAGGTCCAAGGCCAATGGGCAAAACAAATGCGTCTGATTCCCTTAAATGACGTTGGTTCATTGTCGGACACCAGTGGGGACATCATGGTCATCAGCGCTACTACAGCCCCTCCCACGGCGATTACATAGGTGGCAGATTCAGCCATGTGATTAAAAACAACCATCCACAACAACCAAGATGCCGCGAACAAGCGTTGCCAGCGGTCTAACAGATTCGCTGAAATACTCGACAATGTGTTTGTTTGCCACATCTTTTGTTTGAATATCAGCATCAACAACGGCAAAATCTGTAAGCACAATCCCGCAACCAGAACTAAGTTTTTATTAGGTCTAAGTCCGAACCATTGCTGTAGCCAACCCATCACCGAATACTTCACGAAAAAACCATGATCATGGGCCAAGAGTTCAAACATGGAGATATATTGTTGTTGCAAACCCGTCCATCCTATCACAGGCAACGGCAATAAAAACAGGCACAAGAACAAAGCGGGGATTTTCCAGAGCGACTTTCTCAATGCGCCTGGAAAAATCAATAACATCGCAAAAAACAGCACACCGAAGAGTTTTATAAAGGCACTAAGCCAAATGAATAAAACTGCTTGAGTAAAACGCCCATTTTGCAAGGCCACCAATGAAAAGAGCAATAGACCTAGTACTAAGCCATTGCTTTGGCTATTCAGTGCGCTTGTTACGCCCTCAAGTAACAACAATGTAACTGCTATTGACTTTGACGAAGAAGAGATGCCACGAAGCTTGAAAACAGCAAAAGCAGGCAACAAGAGGTTTATTGCTGTCCAACCTGTATATCCCAAATAATCAGGTAACAACGCAAACGGGGCAAACAGCAGTGCAAATGTGGGTGGATACTTGAACAAATCGTATTGTTCCGCGGGATAATGTATGTAGAGTTCTTTCTGTTGAACTAAGTGAAAAAAGGACTGTTTAAAAATGATGTAATTGTTGTAGTGGCTGTAATAGCCACCATCTGAAAATAAATCACCCCAATTCAAGCTGAGGTTTCTAAATACTACAACAAATATGGCCAATCCATAGAGGAACCAGGCCCAGTTTATTGAGCGATAGGTCCATTGTTTGGGCGATTTGAGTAAAGACATCTTAAACTGCTAATTTACATGATTTCACTCTTTCTGTGGGATCATGAGAGTGGCTCTTCAACAAACAACTAAAAAGGGGGGCATGGCCCCCCTTTTT
>JAHEMG010000118.1 GCA_024643755.1 Flavobacteriales bacterium
CCGCTGTCAAATCTTGGATCTTAGTCACCTTCACGATGTACAAGTTGAATGGCAAGTCTTGACCAGATTTAACCAAGTAAACATCGCCCACAGCCAAAACTGCAGTTTGAGCCACAGCATTGGCACCGTTTGCTTTCCACAAGTTGTACAAGTAAGTAGTGGTAGAGGCATTGGTGAAATCGTTGGCAGTTACTTTCACAAATTTACCGCTGTTGTCAGAACCCCAGATTTTAGAGAACTGATCCATTGAAGAAGTGGTTTTGTCCATCATGTCTTTCAACGTAGCACTTGCGTTGGTCAATAAACCTACACCTTTGTTCAAGTCATAAGCGTTCTCAAAGCCAGTGTTTCTTGCGTTGTAGATCAACTGGTTAGAGAAACCAATCAATGGCGCAGTAGGAGGAATGACAGAAATCTTCACAGAAACAGAAGCTGTTTGTCCGTTTGCATCTTTTGCAGTGAAAGTGTAAGTAACTACATCGTCAACACTTCCAGCCAAGCGATGCTTGATTACGAAAGCAACGGCATTGCCATTTACTGAAGTATCCTTAATGGACACTGCAGATTTTCCGTTGATGCTGTAGTTGGCAGAAATGCCACTCAAAGCACCAGAACCTGAAGTTGCAGAAATTGAGAAAGAAAGCAATGAATCGCTCATTACACTGATGTCGCCGCTCACAAATTTTGCACCTGCAGTCAATGAAATGGTTGGTTTTGGGTCGTTGCTGTCTCCGCCACAAGAGCCCAAAAAGGCAACTACGGGCAAGCTCAACGCGAGAAGTAAATGTTTTAGTTTCATAGGATTTTGTTTATATCGCAAATTTCAAGAAAAAACGCAGTTTTCCAAATCAATGTGCATCTATTTTCAATTCGCGACAAATTGTCATAAGGAAGATTTTCGGGAACATTTTTGGCGCATTACCACCTTTGGCACAAGCATTGATATTTTTGTGGTCCGATGTTTAACAACAAAGAAGTGTTTTTTACCAACGATTCCGATTCTGATTCCTTTGAAGATGCGCCAGAATTTCTGCCTCTTTTCTCCAAACAGGAAGAAGATGAAAGCAATAAGATAGAAGTCCCAGCAGAACTCGCCGTTCTCACCATGAGAAATACGGTGTTGTATCCAGGAGTGATTTTTCCAATAACTGTCGGACGCGATAAAAGCATTCGCTTAATCAAGGATGCCAACAAGCGCGATAAAATCATTGCCGTAGTAGCGCAGAAGAACCCCAGCGTAGAAGATCCCAGTATCGATGACCTATACAATGTGGGTACGTTGGCACAAATTGTTCGGATGATGCGCATGCCCGATGGCAGTTCTACGGTCATTCTTCAAGGCAAACGCAGAATCAAAATAGATGAATATACGCAAACTGAGCCATATTTCAAAGCGAAAGTGAGCTCATTGCCCGATGTGCCTGCCAAAGAATCCAAGGAATACAAAGCCACGATTGATTCTATTCGCGACATATCGCACAAAATCATCAACCTATCGCCCCAAATTCCATCCGAGGCCAGCGTTGCGTTGAGAAATATCGATTCCAAAACCTTTCTCATTCACTTTGTCAGTAGCAACCTGAACATCTCTCAGAGCGAAAAACAGACATTACTTGAAATCCTAGAACCTGCCAAGCGCGCAACCATTGTGCTTACCCATGTAACGCAAGAATTGCAATTGCTGGAGCTCAAAGACCAGATCCAAAGCAAAGTGCGGACGGATATGGACAAGCAGCAGAAAGAGTACTTTTTGCAGCAACAAATTCGTGCCATCCAAGAGGAATTGGGGGGAGAATCGCCCGACAAAGAAATCCAAAACCTTCGCGAAAAGGGCAATGCCAAGGCATGGAGCAAAGAAACCCATGACCACTTCAACAAAGAGTTAGACCGTTTGATGCGCGTAAATCCAGCCTCTCCGGATTATTCTGTGGGATTGAATTATGTGCAACTGATGTTGGATTTGCCTTGGAACACACTAACAAGCGACAACTTCGATATTCACCATGCCCAGAAAGTATTCGATGAGGATCACTTTGGCTTGGAAAAAGTGAAAAAGCGAATCCTTGAATACCTTGCTGTATTGAAACTCAAAGGCGATATGCGGTCTCCCATCATCTGTTTGTATGGCCCTCCAGGTGTGGGGAAAACATCGCTGGGTAAGAGTATTGCAACCGCTTTGGGACGGAAATATGTGCGCATGAGTTTGGGGGGATTGCACGATGAATCTGAAATTCGGGGACATCGTAAAACCTATATCGGTGCGATGCCAGGCAGGATATTGCAAAATTTGAAAAAATCCGGCACCTCAAATCCAGTGTTTGTGTTGGACGAAATTGATAAATTGGGTCGTGATTTTCGGGGAGATCCATCTTCTGCGATGTTGGAAGTGTTGGATCCTGAACAAAACAATGCCTTTTATGATAACTACTTAGAGTTGGATTACGACTTGAGTAAAGTGTTGTTTGTGGCCACGGCCAATAATTTGGATACCATTCAACCTGCGTTGTTGGATCGTATGGAAATTATTGAAATTCATGGATATAGCATCGAAGAGAAGGTAGAAATCGCCAAGAAATATTTGGTGCCAAAGCAGCGTAAAGCGCATGGACTGAAGACCAATCAGTTTAAAGTGTCAGACAAAGCCCTGGAGTTGATCATCGAGCAATACACACGAGAAAGTGGTGTTCGTTCTTTGGATAAGCGGGTGGCCGCATTGGCGCGTTCGGTAGCGAAATCCATCGCCCTGGAAGAGCCCCTGAAAAAGCAAATGGGCATCGCTGAGGTGGAGAGCATTTTGGGTGCGGAAAAATTAGAGCCAGAAATGTATGAAGACAATGAAACCGCGGGCGTGGTTTCAGGGTTGGCTTGGAGTCCGATGGGTGGTTCTGTACTTTTCGTTGAGAGTAAATTATCGAGAGGTAAGGGACAGTTGTTGATTACCGGACAATTGGGCGATGTGATGAAGGAGAGTGTGATGCTCGCCAAATCGTATTTGAAAGCCCACGCGGATTACTTAAATATCGATGCGCGTGTGTTTGATTCGTGGGATATTCATGTGCACTTTCCAGCCGGAGCGATTCCAAAAGACGGTCCAAGTGCGGGTATCGCCATCCTCACCAGTTTGGCCTCATTGTTTACACAATCAAAAGTGAAAAGCCATTTGGCGATGACGGGAGAAATTACCCTTAGGGGCAAGGTTTTACCCGTGGGAGGCATCAAGGAAAAGTTGCTTGCAGCGAAACGTGCAGGCATCAAAGAAGTGATTTTGTGTGAGCAAAACGAGAAAGACGTGTTGGAAATTCCTGCGCAGTATTTGGAAGGATTGAAGTTTTCCTATGTCACCAACATGCTGCAAGTCTTGGATTTGGCCTTGACGAATACGCCAGTAAAACAACCGATCGATATTCACGCAGTGTTGCAAGAAAAAGACAAAAAGTCAACAGAATAGCCCTACTTTTTAATTAAGTTTGTTCATCATGATATTCAAGAAAATACTGTCATACTTAACTTTTCGCAAGCAAGAGGGTAGCACATCCAATTTGAATTTGCGCATGATGCACGGCATGAACCGCATTTCTATCATCATGTTTGCGGTAGCGCTGGGTGTGATTTTGGTGCGTTTCGTCTTCAAGTAATCGCTCATGAAGATGCGTGGTTGGATGCTGAAATGCTGTGCGATAATTGCTTTGTCGCAACTCGGGTGTTTAATGGCCCAGTCACAACATTCCCCAACTAACGCAAACGTTGCGCCCAGTAATTCGGGGGCAATCAATGTCAAATGTGAATCGCGTGGACTTGATAATGAAATGCTCCATCTATTGGATGTGATGCCATTGTTTGAATTGTCGAAACCCTCCGTTGCCCAACCCATTGATATGTCGGCTGATTTTCCCGGCATGACACTCAAATATTACGATGTGGTACTGCCGCGAGCGTTGTATTTGGCTGATACCAATGCCCAAGGACAGCCCACGAAATTGAAATCGAATTTGGTGTATGGTTTTGCCCAACATACCCATGGGGTAGGTGCATTGCCGAATCATACATTGCTGGTGGTTGAACGTCCTCCAGTACTCAAATACCGGAAAAGTCGGATTTGGGTGGATGTTAACCATAATTTAGACCTAACAGATGATCCCATTCAATACTATTCGCCTTCGTCTGTGCCATTTTCGGCAGGGGAAGTGCCTACCAGTGAAAGTGTGATTAATTTGGATAACCAGCCTTGGGGAGTTGCTTTGCAACTGGGATTTTTTGCGGGTGGTGAATTGAGATCATACCAGAAATTGTATGGCGATGCCGTGAATTTGGTGAAAGGCGAAAGGAATTTCGCGGGTGTGGGGAACAGTTTTCGCCAACGCCGAATGACGGTGTTGTGGGGTGCCGCGGTACACAAGCAGGATACTCTTTATTGGGGTGTGAAAGATGTGAATTTGAACGGTAGCTACAATGATGTTGGGGTAGACATGGTGATGGTAAGCAACGACAAAGGGTTGTTCAATACCGCCAATGCATGGAAAATAGCCAAAGGGCAAACCATTTTGGATTGGTTGGGACAGGGATGGTCGGTAGGGGTTTCGAAAACGCCTGTAGATCTAGGAAAGCCAGCATGGGAACTGCGTTTAGAACCCATCGCCCGGAAAAAAGTGAAAAATTCTCGCAGTTTATTGCTGGGCGAACGGATACCCAAATTCAAATTCTGTGTGATTGAGGGTGCGTATAAGCCGGGAAAACTCAAAGAGAATCCGGTTCATCGCAGGAGTATTCGGAGGTTCAAGGGTAAGTATACGGTGTTGTTGGTGTGGAATGCCGATGATACCATGTATTTGAAAGATTCTTCCACCTACCATGCGATAGCTAGGACTTTGCCAGATTCTGTGCAAATGATTATGCTCAATCATGGGGGCAGTGGTAGATATGTTTATGGATACAATAAACGATATGAAACCCAGATGATTCATGGGTTTTGCTCTCCGTTGGTGACAGAAAAGTTGAAGTTGCAAACCATGCCGCAGGTCTTTTTACTGGATCCCAAACAGCGATTGATTGACATAAATATGTCACCTTTGGAGCTCCAAAATCGCATTAACGGAACTTTGCGATAAAGCCAAGCGTTGAAAACGTGTGGATTATTGAATATTTATTTACCTTTGTATTTGTATGAATAGACCCGCATTAATCGTAGTGCTTGTGATTTTGTTGTTGGCTTCCTTGGGAAGTAATACATTTTTGTACATCAACAAGATGAGTAGCGACAAGGAATTGCAGAACAAAATGGCCGTTATGAAGGCCAAAGATTCTTTGCAAGCCGAGTTAATTAGAATGGAAGATTCTTTGAATTCGGTCATCCAAACCTTTCAAAATGAAAACCAAACTTTGGTGTTGAAAGTGGAGGAGTTGGAAGGCGACAAAAACCCAAGGGTGATTTCAGCCATGCAAGAAATCTATCGCTTGCGTCGTGAAATAGCCAATGGCGTTTCTGCTGATGGAGGTAC
>JAHEMG010000056.1:0-22664 GCA_024643755.1 Flavobacteriales bacterium
ATCGAGCAAATTACAACAAATATTCCGTTCGTTGGGCGATGGAGCGACCCAAAGTCACCTCGTCGGCATATTCAATCTCGCCACCCACTGCAATACCACGGGCGATACAGGTAATGGTAACCCCCATTGGCTTCAATTTTTTGGCCAAATAAAACATGGTGGTATCGCCCTCTACGGTTGCACTCAGTGCCATCATCACTTCACCCACCAAACTTTGTTCAACCCTTCCCATCAATGAAGCAATGTTCAAATCGTCTGGCCCTACCCCATCCATTGGCGATATTAACCCGCCCAAAACATGGTATTTCCCCTTGAATTGGGCCGTGGATTCTATGGCCATCAAATCACTAAAATCCTCTACCACGCAAATCACCTCCTCGCTGCGGTTGGGGTTGACACAAACATGACAACGCTTGTGATCACTCACATTTCCGCAGACCTCACACAGGTGCAATTCGGTCTTCAACTTCAACAAGGCATCGGCCAAATGCGCCACCTCCATTTCAGGACGCTTCAACAAATACATCACCAAACGCAAAGCAGTGCGCTTGCCAATGCCCGGAAACGAAGAAAGGGCTTCAACGGCTTGTTCAACAATGCCCGACGTAAATTGCATAAGTCGCGAAAATACATCAAAACGTGCTACCTTTGCATCGCATGTTTATTGAGGTATTACAAGCAAAAATCCACAACGTCCGCCTAACCCAAACGGAGTTGAATTACACCGGCAGCATCACCATCGATGAAAATCTGATTGATGCAGCAGGCATGATCGCCAACCAAAAGGTGCTCATCGTAAATAACAACAACGGCGAGCGCTTCGAAACCTACATCATCAAAGGGGAAAGAGGCACAGGCATCATCGGTTTGAATGGGGCAGCGGCGCGGAAAGGACAAGTGGGCGATGAACTGATCATCATGACGTTCGTGCAAATGACACCCGAAGAGGCCAAATTGCATCAGCCGACCAACCTGTTCCCCGACAGAAACAACCAAGTCATTTGAAGCTAAACAAGAAAATACTCTCTCAGCTGTTGATGATCCTGCTCGCGGTAGGTGTATTCACAGCCATCGGTTTCAAAATCAAATGGCAGGAAACCGCCAATTCTGTAAAAAACGCCAATATTTATTGGTTACTTGCTGCTACCATTTCCATGCTCACTGCCCATTATTTAAGGGGTTGGCGATGGAATATGCTCACCGAACCCGCCGGATACCCGCTCAACAAAACCCGCGCATTTTACGCAGTCATGATTGGCTATTTGGTCAATGTGGCTACCTCCCGCGGTGGGGAATTTGTGCGATGCGCCATGGCTGCCAAAAGTGAAAAAGCACCAGTACCAACCTTGGTGGGCTCCGTGGTAACAGAGCGTATCATTGATTTGCTGGTTTTGATGTCGCTCTGCCTCCTGTGCCTTGGCATTCAATTTCAAGAATTCTACGGATTTTTCGACCAATACATCATCACACCCGTAGCGAAGTATTACACCCCCATCTCGTTAATTTTATTGAGTGGCATTTGGGGCGTTCGTTACCTGAAAAAACGGCAAGCCCGCAATCCAAAAACCGATGGAGAACCATCCCTCTTCGAAAAATTCAGCGCCGGCCTTCAATCAGTGCTTCACCTAAAACAGCCCCTAATTTTCATCCTCACCTCATTTTGTATCTGGTTTGGATATTGGTTGAGCGGCTATTGCACACTCAAAAGCATCGATGTTACCCAACACCTTACCTTGGCCAACGCCCTTGGTGTTTTGATATTCTCATCTCTCGGAGTAATTGTCCCCGTTCCAGGCGGCGCCGGCGTTTGGGGTACCGTGGCCTATGGCCTCACACTCATCTATGGCCTCCCAGAATTCCACGCAAATACCTACGGCATCTTCACAGTGGCCTTCAGTAACATACTCATGATCGTCTTTGGTGCTTTGGCCTACCTCTTGTTTTTCCTCAATACAAAAAATGCCAATGAACTCAAATCATAAAATTTGGACTTGGGAAGAGGCAAAAAACCAAATCACTGCCTTCAAAGCTGCAGGCAAGAAAATGGTGTTTACCAATGGCTGTTTCGACATTTTACATGCTGGACACGTGCACTACCTCGAAGCGGCTTCCATGCTGGGCGATGGCCTTTTGGTTGCCCTAAATACCGATGACAGTGTGCAGCGACTAGAGAAATCTCCCGCACGTCCACTTCAGTCCGAAACCTCCCGCAGTCACGTCATGGCAGCCCTCGGATTTGTTACCGGTGTGGTCCTATTCAACCAAGACACCCCCAAAGAAATCATAGAATTTATCACCCCCCAAATCTTGGTAAAAGGGGCCGATTATGCGATCGAAAATATTGTGGGCGCCGATTGGGTGATCCAACACGGCGGTGAAGTGAAAACCCTGGATTTTTTACCGGGCTATTCCACCACGCAAATCGAGAAAAAAATCCTTGCAGCACACAACCGCTAAGCAGCGTTGAAGATTCAAATGCACTGAATTTTTGCAATTATCGCAAATACAGCACGAATACCCCTTCTGAGCGATTTCCCACCTAGGTGCAACATGCCATTTTCGTGTCACTGCCTCCATGAAAAAACCTACTTGGAGAGCCGTCTTCTGCCAATGGCTATCGCCCATCCTACTACTAGCTGCCACCGATTCCTGCGCACAATGTGATTTTATCGACCCAAATACAGCCAATAGCGCATTGGGGAAACCTAGTTATTTCTCGTGGACATCCGGCATTCTTCAGAGTAAAATACCCGTCAATACCAGCAAGCAAACAATCAACATCCACCAACCTTGTAGCAACGATTCCTGGCAATGGTTTGAAGCTACGATGTATTTAGATTTCAATACCAGCAGCGCCAATTATGTGGACTTACTGTATCGCTTCGACAGCAGTCTCCAAACAGGTTGGGTACTTCGACTGGGCGATGTGGATGATGGCCTCAAACTGATTGAGCGAAAAGCAGGCAAAGAACGCATTGAGTGCGCCGGAGAAGCGGGCTATTTCAACAAAACCAAATCCAACATCACCGTGCGTTGGGTAAAACAGCATAACCTGATGCTATTGTTGTACAAAGACAGCAGTTGGGAGCAATACCGAACACTGTGTGCCGCCATCGATACCCTCAATCCAAAAATCAACCACTGTGGATTATCAATAATTCAAACGGGTAGCGGCGCGGCGGGAAAACACCGTTTCACAACCTTTATCGTGCAACCGCCGCGCCCCGACAAAACCCCGCCCACATTCACATCCCTACTATGGAAATCAACCGCATGGGCCCAACTAAACTTTTCCGAACCTGTATTCCTACAAAACAAAAATCAACTCATCTGTAACTTCCAACAAGCCGATACCTTCTTTCCAATCTCAAGCAAATCTCTGCTGGCCAAATTCCCGCAACAGCCCTGCAACAAAGCACATACCGTCTATGTTCAAAATGCCCAAGACAGCGCCGGCAACATCCAAGCCGTGCAACAAAGAAACCAAATGCTGGAATGTCCAACCCCCATCCAACCCTATCAAATCACCTTCACCGAAATCATGGCCGACCCCAATCCATCGGTAGGACAGCTTCCCGCAGCGCAGTACATCGAACTAAAAAATCACACGGAAACCGCGCTATGGCTCAGTGAACTCAAGCTATCAGATGGACAAACAACCACCGCGCTGCCCAAATATCTTATACCACCCCAAGCACGAATTACACTTTGTCATTACGATGATTCAACCCTCTTTAAAGGCATCCCCCACCTCATCCCTTGTAAGTTGCCCTACCTCAACATCGAAACGGAAACCCTTACACTCACAAATTCACAACAACAGATCATTCATCAGTTTACCTACCACAAATACATGCATCAGCCAGGGTATGAAAACGGGGGATATAGTCTGGAACATGCCGATAGTGCTACCCCCTGCAAAGACATTTTTCTGTGGCATTCCAATACCCACCTAGGTGGAACCCCATCACAACCCAATCACCCACCCAAACCCTTCCCCTCTATCAAACACCCCAACGGCACCCCACCCCAGCCATTTCAAATCGCATACATCGCCGCAACACACCCCGATACCCTGCTATTGGAATTTACTGACCCAATTTCAACAATAACCCCCACACTGTTTACAGCAACTCACCCCGTTGCTCACACCTTTACACCCATCGCCCAAAATTCCCTGAAATACCACATTCAACCGCCCTTGAACACAGGCGAAACGCTACTAATCACCGTGAAATTTGCCAAAAACTGCCATGGATTGTCCCTCCGCGATAGCATTACCACCGTGGCTTACGCTGAAAATATCCCTGAGCCAGGCGAACTACAGTTCAATGAAGTCATGTTCAACGCCTTAGACCATCTCCCCGATTTTGTGGAAGTGGTCAACACGTCCAATAAACCCCTGCAACTGCAAGGCCTTCAATTACAAATAGAGCAACCGTTGCAACCGCCCAGTATTAACACGCTACAACCCACTCCCTTCGTCTTGTACCCCAATCAACTGCGATGCTACAGCAACCAATCTTACCGTTTGGCCCTGGCCAACGAGCCCAGTCAATACCAATTTCTCGGACAAGTCAACGACTTCCCGAACCTCCCTGCCGACCAAGCCACACTGAAACTCCTGCATCCCCTCGCCCAACAAATTGATGAAATGCACTACGACGAGTCCATGCACACCCCTATTCTACCTACGAACAAAGGCGTGAGTCTAGAAAAAAATCATCCCTCCGCACCATCTCATCAACCCAATCACTGGGTAAGCGCCACCATAAGCGCAGGATACGCTACGCCAGGTAGTACAAACAGTCAAAGTACAACCTTGAAATCAGCACCCAAAAAGAAACCTTTCTACCCTGAAAAAACCGTTTACCTCCTTCAAACAGATGAAAGAATTACCCTATTTCATAAATTGTCTGTCCCGGGTTATCTGGTCACCGTAGAATTGTACTCACTCATGGGGAATAGTATTCCCTTGCGCATACCACCACTCGAAGTATCCACAGACGGTGCCATTTACATCCCCCTGCATACCCTGAAAAATCAAATTCCCAGTGGAAATTACATCCTCCATGTAGACGCTTTCCATCCAGATGCAGACCTTTGCCGACAGAATATCCGGTTGGTGCTTTTACAAAACAACTAGCCCAAATGCCGTTGATCAACAGACCAGTTAATTTCATCACATGCAAAAATCCATGATCCAGTCCCTCATCACCCAAAAACTGAGTGCGCATTTCTCCGCTGATGAAATTTCCGCCTTTGGATTCTGGCTACTGCCCCATTGCGAAACCCTATCCGAGGAACAAATACCCGCAGAACTAGATATTGTGTGCGCTGAACTGATCAAGAAAACACCCATTCAATACATATTCGAAACAGCATTCTTTGGTCCGCTGACACTCAAAGTATCGCCCGCAACCCTGATACCGAGGCCAGAAACCGAAGAACTCTGCCACCTCATACTGCAAGACTATAAAAAGCAACAAACACCGAATGATGTGTCGATTCGCGGACTGGATATCGGCACAGGAAGTGGTTGCATACCCATGTATTTGTTGCATCATCAACCTTCATGGACATTCACCGCAGTTGATGTGAGTGAAGATGCACTAGACATTGCAGCGGAAAATGCCTTTCACATTGGCGTGCAAGAACGAATTGAATTACGTCATTCCGATTTTCTGCAATGGGAATCAATCCCTGAACATATTGACCTGTTAATATCCAATCCTCCCTATGTGAGATTGGAAGAAGCCGAGCAAATGGATGAGAATGTCCTGAATCATGAGCCCCACCTCGCGCTATTTACCCCAGAAAACAATCCACTCATATTTTATAGAAAATTGGCAACCTTGGCAGAAAAAGATTGTCACTCACGCAGCACACCGCTGCACATTTGGTTGGAAATAAACCAATACCTGTCCGAAGAAACACGCGCACTCTTTTGCCACTTCGCTGAAGCGGAAGTAATCCGAGATCTTTCGAATAACCCCCGCTTCATTCACGCTGTGGCTAGGCCATTGCAATGACCCTTTAACAATTAAGCTGGCAACGATACAATACCGTTGTCTTTCACCAACAAACCCGCCTTGTACATCTGGGTCAGTGTGGTGTACATACCTTGTGAAAAACGCTTTTTATCGCGCTCCCCGCTGCGTTCATACAACGCCAAAATCAATGCGCCAGTAGCAATGGGCTGATTAATTTCTTTCACATAATTCAAAATGATATCGCGCTTGGTCAACTCACCAGCTTTCCTGCGCCCTCCCCCTTTGCGATATCCCGCCTTGGGTGGTCTACCCCTGCGAACCGCTTCTTTTTCAGCCTTTGGCTTGGCTGGACGGCCTCTGCGACCTGTAGTGGTTTTGCCTTTTTTCAAATTTGCTTTCGCACGGGCTTTCCACAAAGCCAATGATTTTGCCGCCTTCGCCTTCACTTTCTCAATCTCGCGAAATTGCTTCTTCTCTAACTTTTCAATTTCTTTTTCAGCTTTTGCAGTGGCCTTTTTAACTGCATTAGATAACGACAGAATCTCTTGCTCTAAAATTGAAAACGCACTCAAATAAGAAACCTTTTTTGAAGTTCTTTTCGATTTTACCTTGTTCTTTGAACCCGGTTTTCTACCCCTTTTTTTGGGCAATGTAGCAGCAGCACTATCTAAATTTTCCATGATAAATCTGATTTGTTTTAATTCTTACAAGCAATGTTTTTTGCTTTCTGTTTACAAATCTACACTATCGCCAATTTAACTTCCAAAGATAATTGCAATTTTTTCGTCCCATTTTTATTTAAATTTTCAATTTCATTGATTTTTTCAAAATTCTTTTTCATACTAACGATTAATTTCATCGATAAATCCAATCCGTTCATCCACCAAATAGCATGTACGTTCACTCAAGAAATCGCCCTATTTTTGTCACTCAGCCGCCAAAACTCCCTTGAACTTACTTCAAAAAATATCTTCACCCGAGCAACTCAAAAATTACTCCCTCAAAGAGTTACAACAGCTTTCTGATGAATTGCGAGAATTTGTGAAAGATTCTGTTTTGCAATCGGGTGGACATTTCTCATCCAACCTGGGCGTTATAGAGCTCACCGTAGCCCTGCACCATACACTGCAATTTCCCCAAGATGCCATTGTTTGGGATGTTGGACATCAAGCATATCCGCATAAAGTCCTCACAGGCAGAAAAGATCAACTCCATACCATTCGCACATTCAACGGCATATCCGGCTTTCCCAAAATCGACGAAAGTCCTTACGATGCCTTTGGAACCGGACACTCCAGCACCGCTATTTCAGCCGCAATGGGCATGGCCGCAGCGCACAACATATTACCATCATCCAACCCCAAACCCACTTTTGTGGCCGTGGTTGGCGATGGGGCACTAACCGCTGGACTCTCCTACGAAGCACTCAACAACCTGTTTGAATCCAATTTGAATGTGATGGTTGTGCTGAACGACAATCAAATGGGCATCGACCCAAATACAGGGGCATTGAATACCCAACTCAGCAGCAATCCGCAAGGTGTGAAGGCTTGGTTTGAATGGTTCGGATTGAATTACAGCGGTCCAATCGATGGTCATAACCTGTCAGAACTGTTGCCAGCGGTACAATCCCTTTACAAACAAGAAGGTCCGCGACTCCTGCACATCAAAACCATCAAAGGAAAGGGCTACCCACCTGCAGAAAAAGAACAAACCAAATGGCATAGTGCCGCGAAATTTGTCAAAATCGAAACCCCGTCAACACCCACCAAAAAATGGCAAGACGTTTTCGGAGACCTACTCGTTGCGTTGGCTAAAATTCACCCCAACTTAACCGGCATCACACCTGCCATGCCCTCTTCTTGTGGCATGATTCACGCCATGAACCAATTTCCTGAGCGGTTCTTCGACGTAGGCATCGCCGAACAGCATGCCCTCACCTTCGCAGCGGGAATGTCGACCCAAGGACTCCTGCCCATCGTGAACATATATGCCTCCTTCTTGCAGCGGGGTTATGATCAGTACATCCACGATATCGCCCTGCAAAATTTGCCGGTAATTTTGTGCATCGACCGCGCGGGATTGGTAGGCGAAGATGGACCCACACACCATGGGGCCTTTGACATTGCCTTTTTGCGCTGCCTACCTAACACCACCCTCATCGCTCCCCGCAATGCATCGGAGCTCGCCGCCGCCATCCAATTCGGCATCGACATTAAATCTCCTGTGGCCATCCGATACCCAAAAGGAAACATCGCCGAACCCAATTGGCAAATCCTATCGCCCGCAGAAGCCCACCAACAATTGCAACCCCAATACCTGCATAGCGATGAAAACGCAAACATCTTGCTGTTGAGTACCGGACATGCCAGTAACCTCTGCGCAGAAGCCCATGACTTGCTGAACCAAGTTTCCTATGACCACGTTCACTGTCCGATCGTCACCCAAACCCATCACAACTTAGCATCGACCATTGGCAGGAAGTCGTACACCCACATCATCACGGTAGAAGATGGCTGTATTGAGGGCGGTTGGGGACAATCGATTCGGATGCAAGTATTAGAACAAACCCAATTTACCCATTTGGGCATTCCCAATCATTTTATTGAACATGGGAACAACGAGGAAGATCTGTATCCACTATGCGGATATGCCCCAGCAGATATTGCCGAGACCGTGATGGCCGCAGCACAGTAAAAATGCGCTATTCGTGTGATGGGCGATACGCCTTTGCTAACTGTAACCAACGATTGATCATGGCCTGACCTTCTGGGGTTAACACACTTTCTGGGTGAAATTGCACGGCCCAAACCCCTGCGGCGGGCGCACTCAATGCCATCACCTCATCTTCGCAGCGAGCGTCTATTTGCAATAATATATCAGGGCGATGGGCGAATAGCTGAGAACCAGCATCTACCGGAAAATCTTGGGGCTCTTTCACCACCAAGGAATGATACCGACCCACTGAAACCGATTCCGATAACTGTTCAAAGAGTCCTTGTGCGTTGTGCTGAATGATGGAGGGTTTTCCGTGCATGGGCTTCTCCGCATGTGCGATGTGCCATCCACAAACTTCGGCGATGGCCTGCTGTCCCAAACAAATGCCGAGCAAGGGCTTTTTACCCATCCATTGAGCTATCGCCCGCAATAAATGCGGGTAGTCTTGCGGTCGGCCCGGTCCCGGGCCGACCGCCCATGCATCACAATCTGCCATTTTTTCACCCAATCCTGGCCAATCCTCACCCTCGTTGCGCAATACCTCAACCTCCGCACCGCCTACCTCCAAACAATGCACCAAATTGAAGGTAAAACTGTCCAAGTTATCAATGAACAAAACCCGCATACGATTATATACTAAACTTCTTGCTCACCCCCGCCACAAAATCCTTCAGATAAAATGGCTCGTAATACGCCAAATCCACAAACGCACCGTGTCCGTATTTTTCAGCAGCAGCAACAGCCATATGCGATGCCCGGGGCGATTCATCCCAAAACATTGAATCATCGGCCTGTAACAACCGCTTCACTTTCTCATTGGCATTGCCCACAAACACGGTGTGTGCGCCATAGTCAACCACCGCCTCGGAAGGCAAAATTTGGGCCGATACTGCACCCATCGCACCAACAAGATTACAACGCAATGCATACACCTCGTCCCTACGAGCATCCATCATCACCCATGCCTCTGTGCAATCCGCATATTTTTCCAAGGCTTTTTTACCCAAACACTCAAATCCAGAAATTGAAATCAAGGGCACCGACAATCCATAGCACAATCCCTTCGCCAAACTCACCCCAATTCTCAAACCTGTATAACTGCCCGGTCCTTCTTGAAAAGCAATCGCCACAATCGACGCCCCCTGCTCTTGAACAAATTCCACCGCGCGCTGCACCATCATGGGCAACTTCTCGGCATGCGACTGTTTATCGGTACCTACCTCATCCCACAAAACATCACCTTGCACATTGCACAAAGCCACAGATGGAAATTCAGCAGAGGACTCAATCAAAACAATCATTGCACCAGATTTGATCACAAAACTAAACCATAATCTGCCTTTCGCCATTAACCCGCCCGCAATTGACAACGATTATCCGCAATCCCGTATCTTTGCAGTGTTCCAGTTTATGACAAAAGAAGTTTTCATCGTAGCGGCCGCCAGAACCCCCATGGGGAGTTTCAATGGCGCACTTTCTAGCGTTCCAGCCACCCAGTTGGGCGCCATCGCCATCAAAGGAGCCCTTGAAAAAGCAGGCATCGACCCAAACCTAGTCAACGAGGTGTTCATGGGTTGTGTGCTTCAAGCAGGGGTGGGACAAGCGCCGGCCCGTCAAGCCTCTAAATTTGCCGGGATTGGTGATCACGTGCCAGCCACTACCATCAACAAAGTATGTGCAAGCGGTTTGAAATCTGTTGCGCTTGGTGCACAGAGCATCATGTTGGGTTTGAACGATATCGTGGTTGCAGGTGGCATGGAAAACATGAGCTTAACCCCTCACTACTTGCCAAATTCTCGCACAGGATATCGCTATGGCCATGTACAAGCCTTGGATGGTATCGTGCAAGACGGATTGACAGACGCCTACGACAAAAGTTTGATGGGTACTTGCGCTGAACTTTGCGCCAAGGAAATGAACTTCAGTCGCGAAGAACAAGATAATTACGCCATCCAAAGCTACACCCGCGCGGCAGAAGCTTGGAAAGCTGGTAAATTCAATGACGAAATCGTTCCCGTAACCATCCAAACCCGTAAAGGTGAAGTGGTTGTGAGCGAAGATGAAGAATACAAAAATGTGAGTTTCGACAAAATCTCTGGCTTGCGTCCCGTTTTCCAAAAAGACGGCACCGTTACTGCGGCCAATGCCTCTACCATCAACGATGGTGGTGCTGCCTTGGTGTTGGTGAGCGGAGAAAAATGCAAAGAATTGGGATTGAAACCCTTGGCCAAATTGACCGGTTTTGCCGATGCCGAACAGAGTCCAGAATGGTTCACCACAACCCCTGCCAAAGCACTGCCCTTCGCAGCGCAGCGTGCTGGAATTACCGTGGCAGACTTGGATTTCGTTGAATTGAACGAAGCGTTCTCAGTGGTTTCATTGGCCAACAACAAACTGCTCAATTTGGATGCAAGCAAAGTAAACGTCAATGGCGGTGCAGTAGCATTGGGTCACCCATTGGGTGCCTCAGGTGCGCGTATTTTGGTTACCCTGTTGCACGTATTGAAGCAAAACAACGGCAAATACGGTGGTGCAGCCATTTGCAACGGCGGCGGTGGGGCAAGCGCAGTCGTAGTTGAAAATTGCTAATTCAGTAAAAACGATTCATCCTATCAAGGGGCCATCTTAAAAAAGATGGCCCCTTTGTTTTAGTGGAATTCAATATTTTTGTAGTACCCCCGTTGTAATAACACAATTTACTCCATGAACGTTCAAAGGATTCTCTTCACCCTGTTTTTGTCATCGACCTGCTGTATAAGTTCTGTCCGTGCACAATCACAATCCCAATCGTTCCAAGAGGAAGAAGATAGTCTGTTAACCATTGCGCCTTGGGTTATCTCCGCCAGCAGCGATTCTGCAAAAATGGCTGTAGCCGCACAACTACAAGAAAAATTGATCGAGGTGCTAGCAAATCCTGCCTCCTTTGATTACGAATTCTCCAATTTGCGCATGAGCACGGTGGCAGTGGCATCACACCCAAAATCGCCAGTGCGTTTGTTCACCTATAACATCATCTTGAAAAACGGCGTATTTCACCATTATGGCGTAGTGCAACATAAAACCAAAAATGGCATCGCCCTTTATTCCCTGCACGATACAGCGCAGAATCTACCCAAAGACGCCAAGGAAACCACACTAGACCAAAACCAATGGATCGGCGGGTTGTATTATCAAATCATCCCCCACAAAATCAAAAAGAAAGAGTACTATGTGGTGATGATGTTTGATGGCCACAACGTCAATTCCAATCGATCAATCATTGATGTTTTGAGCTTTGAAAAAGATGAAGAAGCCGCCGAACCCAACACCTACAAACTCGTTTGGGGCGCCCCCATATTTCGCGACGGACTCGAAGACCCCTCCGAAGATTACCGCGTGATTTTTGAATACCACAAATCCTCTCGCATTCTTATGCGCTACGAGGAAGAACAAAATACCATTGTGTTCGATGAAATTGGTCCGGCATTCCCCTCCGCCGATGGCAATGTCTATTACTACATCCCTACAGGTGATTACTCCGGCTACAAACCCTCAAAACGCGGCATATTCACCAAAGAACCGCTAGAGGCTACGGATTTCGGACAAGGGATTCCCAACCCCACCATTTTTCGTTAACCCGCATTCAATCTCGGGATGGCGCAATAACGCTATCTTGTAAATATTGTCCCAAAACCTGCATTTTGGCCGACGTTTCCTGCAATTCAACCTCAGGATCTGATCCCGCATTCACACCACAACCTGCGTACAAAACATACCCCCACTGAAACAACTGCGCACACCGCAATGTCACATAAAGCGCTGCACTTCCCTGCCCCATCAATCCCACAAAACCCGTGTACAACTGTCGATCCAAGTCCTCATACTCCGCCAACCATTTCAATGCCGCCTCCTTGGGATATCCCCCCACCGCCGGTGTGGGATGCAACTGCTGAATCATTGACCAAACCCCAGCACCCAGCCCCGGTGCCGATGATAAATCTCCATTGGCCAGTTTCTGCACTTGTGGTAAGTGAAAGTGCCATTCCGACATTAAATGTTTGATATGTCCCATCTGCACCTCACCCACCTGGGTTTCTTTGGCATCGATAATACCCTGGGCTGCCAAGACTTCCGCTATGTACTTGCTCGTCACAGACTGTTCCAAGGCCTCCTTTTCTGTCCATCCGTTCTGCGACTGCGTCAACGTTCCTGCGAGTGACATCACCTTCGCTTCTCCACGATCGCAATGTAACAGCGTTTCGGGCGATGCACCCATCCAACACCCCCACTGTGGGTGAATGATGAGAAATACGAACGCCTCTGGGTAAGCTTGATGCAAAGACTCAAAGCCCTGCCAAATTCTATCAGCACTCAGCGATTGCGATACGGTAAGCGATCTTGCAGCCACCGCTTTCTGCAAATCTCCATCTGCAATGGCCTTTTGTATGTCGCGAACTTCGGTCTTGAAAACCGTTTCTGATGTAGAAGTAGGTGGATATGCATCACTCAGCGCTATTGCATGTTGATGCCAAATCGTTGAACAACTGTCCCACCCAGCGCCACTATCCGTGGACAACAACAACTCCAAAGAATTGTTCGGAGAAAATGGATGCAAACAAAATGTATCCGCGACACAGTCAGTAAAATCGGGCGCATCCGTCCATCGACCCACACGAAATTCGGGCAAAGTGGCTTTGGGCTTACGATAAATCGCCATCCCCTGTTGTATATTTGCACCCGTATTTGGCCGTTCCATCTCCATCTGTTGTCTATGCAAAGTTCACCCTCCCCCGCCACAAAAACAATGTACATCATTCGGCATGGGGAAACGCATTTCAACCGGATGGGCATTGTGCAAGGTTCTGGGGTGGATTCTGATATCAATGCGTTGGGACAGCAACAGGCGGATGCCTTTTTTCAAGCCTATAAACACATCCCCTTTCAACGCATCTACGTGAGTTCGTTGAAGCGCACCCACCAAACGGTGAATCCTTTTGCATCGCTCAACATACCCACACAGGTCATTCCAGAATTGAATGAGATCAATTGGGGGATCTTGGAAGGACAGCAACCGAGTGAACATTCCCGCAAAGAATTCTATGCGATGTTGCAGCGTTGGAGAAATGGCGAACTCAACCAAGCCATCAACGGCGGAGAAACACCATTGGCCATGCACAAACGCCAAAAATTGGGCTTAAAGAAAATTGAAAGCAGCAGTGAAAACCCGGTGCTCATTTGTATGCACGGTCGCGCCCTACGCGGATTTTTATGCTTGCTAACCAATACCCCTTTGCAACAAATGGATGATTTCGAACACGACAATGTGTGTTTGTATGTGGTAGAGAAACATGACCACGAATCCCATTATCGCATCAAAATAAAAAATAGCTTGGACCACCTTACCCATTTGCGCTAATTATGGAAAACGCCATGATCTCCATTCACATCATCGATCGCAACGGCATCGAGAATACGTATGAAGCACCCACCGATATGGGACTCAATTTGATGGATTTTTGCAGGGCCGTTGAATTACCTGTAAAAGGCGAATGTGGGGGTATGGCGATGTGCGCCACCTGTCAAGTATATGTGCTGAGCGAACATGAATTGCCCGAACCCACAGACGATGAACTAGGGATGCTTGATCAAGCTTTTTTTGTAAAAAACAACAGTCGGTTGGGCTGTCAATTGCACCTATCTCCGGCCATGGATGGTCTCAAGGTGCAGCTCGCACCAGAAAATGATTGAAAATTTTGAAATGTGTTGTTGAATTGGATGCAGTTTCTTATCTTTGCAGTCCTTTTTAACAGAAATGGCAAATCATAAGTCAGCAATCAAGAGAATCAGAGCCAACGCTGCCAAGCGTGACCTCAACCGCTACCAGCATAAAACTGCTCGTAATATCGTTAAGACCATCCGCAAAGCCACTAGCAAAGACGAGGCTTTGAAGTTGTTGACCAACGCATTCTCTGCTTTGGACAAATTGGCCAAACGCAACGTAATCCACAAGAACAAAGCTGGCAACTTGAAATCAAGTTTGCAGAAGCACGTGAACTCTTTGGCGTAAGTCGGACAGTCACAAAATATCAAAAAAGACGGCCTTGGCCGTCTTTTTTGTTTTAGCGCTGGGTTACAAACATCCGATTATCCATTCAAATCCTTCGCAAGACAATCGCAGAGGTCGCAAGCGTTCTGAGGAAATGCAAATAATTCCCGGCCCTGTCATCAATCCCAAGCGATTCCCAGGGCTTCCAGTCCCGCCGAGATCTTTTGCATCCCAGTATCACCCATTCCATGAGTGGCGGCGACTTCTTTGCGGGAGTACGACAATAAATCTTCTACGGTGTTAATATTGAGCGAGAGTAATGCACGAAGGGCTGGCGAAGCCAGCCCCCATGATAAAATACGTGTATCCATTTGTTGGCAACGATGTGCCATCGCCTGCTGTAAATGCTGATTTAACTGCAGATTACAACGACTCATAAATTATTTAATCAATCACCAAGGTGCCGACTTTATCGCCCTGCACCAACTTCATCAAGTTACCCTCCGTGTTCATATCGAACACCACTATGGGTTTATTGTTCTCCTGACACAAGGTAATGGCCGTTAAATCCATTACTTCTAGTCCGAGGTCATAGACCTTCTTGAAAGAGATTTCATCGTATTTAACAGCCCCAGGATTCTTTTCTGGGTCGCTATCGTAAATACCATCCACGCGTGTGCCTTTGATAACAACATCCGCTTCAATCTCAACTGCACGCAGTGATGCTGCCGTATCGGTGGTAAAGTATGGATTTCCTGTACCCGCACCAAAAATCACTACTCGGCCCTTCTCCAGGTGTCGGATAGCACGACGGCGGATAAAGGGTTCAGAAATCTGTTCCATTTTAATGGCGGAGAGCAAGCGGGTAGACATACCCACCTTTTCAAACGAGCCCTGCAGCGCCATGGCGTTGATCATGGTTGCCAACATACCCATATAATCACCGGTAGCACGGTCTACTACGCCACCTTGAGCGCCTTGAACACCGCGAAATATGTTTCCACCGCCAATAACTACAGCGACTTCCACGCCGGCGTCAACCACCTTTTTTACTTCTTTGGCATATGCCTCCAAAACTTTCGCATCGATACCATAGGATTGTGAGCCCAAGAGAGCCTCACCACTTAATTTCAGCAGTATTCTTTTAAACCTCATTTGTTGTTGTAATATTAGCAAAAAAAATCCCTCTTTCGAGGGATTTAAAATTTCTTGATTATCCGAGTTGCACTCGCTTGAAACTTGAAACGGTGAGACCGGGCTCAACGCCTGACAAGTATTTCTCAATGGTCATTGAACCATCTTTCACGAAGTCCTGAGCCAACAAAGTAGACTCTTTGAAGAACTTCTGCAACTTACCGTCAGCAATACGATCGATCATCGCTTCGGGCTTACCCTCTGCACGGGCTTGCTCACGACCGATTTCCAATTCGCGCTCGATGGTCTTAGCATCAACGCTATCACGGTTAACAGCTACTGGATTCATCGCAGCAATCTGCATCGCTACATCTTTACCAGCAGTATGGTTAGCATCGTTGGCTGCGTTGTTCAATTCAACCAACACACCCATGCGATTTGCACCGTGGATATAAGATACTACGTTAGCACCTTCTACCAATTCGTATTTGGTTACATCGATTTTCTCACCAATCTTAGCAACTTCTTCCATCAAACGATCAGCAATGGTAACACCGTCGATAGACAATGCTTTCAAAGCGTCAACATCTGCTGGTTTATTTTCCAAAGCAACTTGAGCGATGCCTTTGGCCATGGCTACGAAGTTTTCGTTTTTGGCAACGAAATCAGTTTCGCAACTTACCAATACAATCACACCAGCGCTGCGAGAATCATTTGTCAATGCAATTACACATCCTTCGGTAGCTTCACGATCAGCACGCTTGGCAGCAATTTTTGCACCTTTCTTGCGCAAAAAATCTACAGCAGCTTCGAAATCACCGTTGGTTTCTACCAAGGCATTCTTGCAATCCATCATACCCGCACCGGTCATTTGGCGCAGTTTATTTACTTCTGATGCACTAATAGTCGTCATGGTTAATTCAATTATGCTTCTGCAACAACTTCTTTCTCTGCAACTGGCGCTGCATCATCTTCTGATTTCTCACGCTTGCGCTCTTGGCTACCTTCGATGATGGCATCCGCGATTTCACGGGCGATCAAGTAGATAGACTTAGAAGCGTCATCGTTTCCTGGGATTGAGTAATCAACCACGGTAGGATCTGAGTTTGTATCAACCAAAGCGATGGTAGGGATACCCAAACGAGTAGCCTCTGACACAGCAATGTGCTCACGCTTCACGTCGATGATGAAAATAGCACCAGGCAATTTGGTCATATCTTCGATACCACCCAAAATCATCTGCAATTTTGCTTTTTCACGATCCAACATCAAACGCTCTTTCTTGTTGATACGCTCAAACGTTCCATCAGTAGCCATCTTGTCGATGTTCTGCATGCGCTTGATGCTCTTGCGCACAGTTTGGAAGTTTGTCAACATACCACCCAACCAACGCTCAGTGGTGAAAGGCATGTTAGCGCGCTTGGCTTCTTCGGCAACGATTTCTTTCGCTTGCTTCTTGGTAGCCACGAACAAAACCCTACGTCCTGAACGAGCAATGTTCTTGGCAGCCGCTTTGGCTTCCTCCAACTTGCTTTCGGTTTTTTTCAAATCAATAATATGGATACCATTCTGTTCCATAAAAATGTATGGAGCCATCTTGGGATTCCATTTGCGGGTAAGGTGACCAAAATGTACACCTGCTTCCAACAAATCTTGCTGAGTATATGCCATGGGTATAATTAACGTTTAGAGAACTGGAAGCGACGACGTGCCTTTTTCTGACCTGGCTTCTTACGTTCAACAACACGTGAGTCACGTGTCATGAATCCTGCCTGTCTCAAAGGAGATTTCAACTCTGCATTGATGTCAACCAAAGCCTTAGAAATGGCCAAACGAACCGCCTGAGCCTGTCCGCTTACACCACCTCCACATACATTCACCTGAACGTCGTACTTACCTACGTTCTCAGTCAATGCCATAGGGGCTTGAATGGCTGATTGATGCCATGACAAAGGGAAGTAAACTTCCAATGGCTTCTTATTTACAATGATGGTTCCGTTACCTTCTTTCAGGTACACGCGTGCTACAGCGGCTTTTCTTCTGCCTGAGGTGTTTATCATAGGGCTCAGTTTTCAGTATTCATTACTTTGGGTTGTTGTGCCGCATGAGGATGCTCTGTTCCTTCGTACACAAACAAATTCGTAAACAAACGACGGCCCAAGCGATTCTTAGGCAACATGCCCTTAACCGCCATCTCGATCAAACGAGCAGGCTTTACATTTTTCGCCAAGGTGCTTCGCTGTCCACCAGGAAATCCTGTGTGACGCAAATACTCCTTCTTGTCAAACTTCCCTGCTGTCATCACAACATGTGCCGCGTTGATCACGATCACGTTGTCACCACAGTCCACATGGGGCGTGTAAGAAGGCTTGTTTTTGCCTCGCAATACCGAAGCAATTTGAGAGGCCATACGGCCTAATGTCTGTCCATTTGCGTCAACAACAAACCACTGCTTGTCGGCAGTCATTTTGTTAACCGAAACGGTTTTGTATGTACTCAGCGGATTCACGTTTGTAATTCTTACTTAGTTTTTGGGGTTGCAAAAATAGGACATTTTATCTCTTAGAGCAAGATATCCACAACTTTTTTTCATGCTTTCTTTGATTGGACACACAAAGTGGGTGCTCAAAAGGGAAAAAACCACATCAAAATGCCCTGAAATCAGGACCAATGAGCCTTCCTACCAATCGTCCTCATCAGGCTGGTAAGGCTGTTGTAACGTTTTCTTCAAACCCGTTACCACCTCATTCACCTCAAAATCCGCAGCCAATAAATATCGGTCTGTGAATTGAAAGCCCTTTTTCAATCGCATGTAATGCTCATGGTACGTCCGAGAAATCTTCGTACTCAATCCCTCCTCTGCCTCTACATGCACAAAATTGCCAAATTGATACTTATACCTGCTATCCTTGAAACGCAACGTCAATCGATACTCCAATACACCCTCCTGTTTCTTGTTGTACTGTCCGTATCTGCAAATCATCGGCGTTGTCACCTTCAACACAATCCGTTCCGCAACCTTATCCTCAATCACCATCTTCTTGTATCCCTCTTTGCCCAATCGCTGTACCAAATATTTTTTAGCTCGCCAGTACAATGAATCGGCACCACAATTCTCACACATCTCATCCTCTATGATGTTTTCATAAAAAATGATCTCACGCATACTATCGTAAGGTGGCACAAATCGAACATAAGGTGCGCGCTTAATCACTGGCTCCTCAGCCCCTGAACCGCCACCATCCATGCCCCAACCACCATCGCCACCGCCAGCTACAACACCTGTATCCTTTGATGCCGTATCAGCACTGCCTGCATCTGCACCAAAACCCCACTGACCAAAAACATCACTGGGCATCGCCATCACCAAAAGCAGTATCACTGCCCATCGTAACCAAGATTTCTCCTGCGCATTACGAGTATATCTCATCGTATCGTGTTTCAATTAAAATTAATTCTGCGAATATAAGGCGTGGAGACCTGCAACTACGACGTACGTTCACCGCCGCCTCCGAATTCATTACACATAAACGACAAACTGCTCAAATTATTTTACACTTTCCCAGGAAATCTTCCTTTACTGAAGATTCTACCCGCCGGCTTACCCTTTCGCAATCGCAACTGCTCGTCCTCCGGCAAATGAATCACATCCCTACAAGCTTCAGAGCAGCACTGCTCATATTTCTCAGCACATGCGGCACACTGTATAAACAACAAATGACATCCCGTATTCGCACAATTGATATGGGTATCCGCAGGGGCACCACATTGATGACAAGCCGCAATCACATCCTCCGAAACCCGCTCCGCCAAACGCTGATCAAACACAAAATTCACCCCCTTAAACTTGTTCTCCAACCCCTCTGCCTTCACCTTGTTCACATAGTTGATGATCCCACCTTCCAAATGATACACCTCGTTGTACCCATTGTGCTTCATCCACGCACTTGCCTTCTCACAGCGAATCCCTCCCGTGCAATACATCAAAATGGGCTTATCCTTCTCCTCCTTGTATAAATCCAATACCCGCGCCAACTCCTCTCTGAAGGTATCGGTATCCGGACAGCTTGCGCCCTCAAATCGACCAACCTCGCTCTCGTAATGATTGCGCATATCGATCACCACCGCATTGGGATCAGCCATCTTCTCATTCCAATCAGCCGCACCCAAATACTTCCCGCGGTTCTGCAAACTAAACGTAGGATCATTGATCCCATCCGCCACAATTTTATCCCTCACCTTGATATCCAACTTGATGAAACTCTTCTGCTTCTCCTCAATGGCTACATTCAACCGAATACCACTCAAAAAATCAATGGTATACAAATCCAATTTAAAGGCTTCAAAATGCTCAGAAGGCAGCGCAATCTGCGCGTTAATACCCTCCAAGGCAACGTAGATCCTGCCCACGACCTCCAAACGAGAAAACCGCAAGAATAAATCGTTGCGGAAAGCCATGGGATCCTCAATGGGATGATAACAATAAAAAGAAATGGTGGTGTAAGGACGAACATCGGCATCCATCCGACGTTTCAGTTCCTCCCGGTTCACAATGTTTCGCAATAACATGGACAGAGATTTATATTAGTAAAGTTCCACAAAAATACGAAATCTTACACAAAGCAGTGCCGAGAATTGGCACAAAAAAAAGCCCCGTTTCCGGGGCTTTTTTCATATGAATAAAAAATTGATAATTAGTGACGAACAACAATCTTGCTGTTCAAATTCTTGCTGTTGCCATTTACACTTACCATGTAAACACCTTCAGACCAGTTAGCAACACTCATGTTTAATGCACCTGCATTCAAATTGCCGCTGAATACAACCTTGCCCTGCATATCAGCAACAACTACTGCAGCATTGCCCATTTCCTTCGCCTCAACCACGAACAAATCGTTGGCAGGGTTAGGGTACAAGTTCAAGTTTTGCTCAACAGCCTCGGTACCTACCAAAGCGATAGGGAAAGTCTCAGATTGCAAAATTTCTTTGGTTGTTGCATCTTGTACAAACACAACAACGGCCAAATCATCCCAAGTTTCTACACTATTTTCAGACAAATGATTGATGTGTTGCGCGGCAGAACCATCCAAGGGTAAACGATAACCACCATTGAAAGTATAAGCAATCTTCTTGGTTACCTTGGTATCTTTCTTCAAAGGTGTCAATACTTGTCCAACAGACCCTGTCATCATCTTCTTCATTACACTCTCGAATTCCTTTTCACCATTCGACTTTTTATTTGCATAAGTAACACCCTCAACAATCGCAGCATGCAACTTCAAGTTATTGCTAGCGTTGTCCAATAAAGGATTCAAAGTAACATCCAAAGTAATGGTGTTCTTCCAAGTCAAAGCAACACTACCGGTGATCTCAATGAATGAAGGCTTGCTCTGGTATTCATCGTACAAAGCAGTTGTGAATGAATTGGCATTGTTATCCCAAGCACCATCAATTTCCATGCGAGGTACAGAATTCACGTTGTAAAAAGTCATACGATCACGCACCTCTTGAGTGCAATATGGATCACCAGTTCCAGGGAAATACGCTTGGTATTTGATGGTACTGTGTTTGGTTCTACCATCGATCACCTTGTTGTAGTTGATGTTACCAGGGTTACATGGAGGACAAGTAGAAGAAGTAAATACCTCATTCAAAATTTTGCGATCCACCGCCTTATCAAACACCATCAAAGATTTTGACGCATTGTTGTTGCCCACTTTGGTATCATCAGAACCGTTCACCTTCACAATTTTCACTGCGATAGTGTGTGAACCCACAGTACCCGACCACTTCGTTGGGTGTACCGCTGTTCCTGTAGCGCCAGAAGCAATGTTTAAGCCAGTGATTTTACCGCTAACCGCAGCACCACCATCTACAGTATACTCAACGTCCAATGAAGTAATGGCGCTAGAACCACCATTTTGAACACTGAAAGTAATGTCAAATGGTGCGTTGTTCACACTGATATAATTCGCCACAGTCAACGCAGTAATACCTGCCTCGTCTGCTGGCAAACTTCCTGGCAAGAAAGAGTAAAATACGTTATCCGCCGTTGTTGGATCGTTCACAGACTTCATGCCGTAAGCAGGAGTACCGCTCACTTTTACCGCAGTGCTACCATCGATCTGAATACCTACAGACAACTTAGTAGCCGCTGTACCATTGTAACGTTGGTCAACCACATAAATGTTGTTGGTTCCTTCTTCCAATACGATGCTCAAATACACCCAACCCGTTCCGATGTTTGCCTCAGAACAGCTGTTGTACTGAATCCAGTGCTGACGCTTGCCTGCAGTTCCAAAGGTTTTTGCAACCACGTAATCTCCTGAAGCTGTAGCACCCGCACCCCAAACACAAACAGACTGGTTTGGAATTCCTGCATTTGGCAAATCGCCATTCACCGCAGAAGGTGTAATGGTTGTAGCCACATCAAAAGTCACCACACCATTGGCAGCCACTTTATAACTCGTAACATCTTGATCATTGAATTTGAAAGCGAAAGGCAAACTCTGAGCCGCGCTCCACATCTCGTTTTGAGGACCTGTCAAAATGGTTGTCCATCCTGTCGCCAATCCACCCCCCGGAGGGTATTCTGCATCTGCGTTCAACCCACCTGGATTACCCGTTCCAGTACCCGGAGCTATATAGTACCCCGTCTGTGCAAATGCACCCAACGATACCATAGCCATCAAAGAAAGTATTGTTTTTTTCATAGTTAGTTTATCTCTTGATAGCAAATGTAAGAAAAACTCTTAATTCACCAACCCTTCGTACTCCACCAAAATGCGATCCAA
>JAHEMG010000056.1:22764-27844 GCA_024643755.1 Flavobacteriales bacterium
CCCAATCGCGTTTTCACCGTTACCGGCAACGAAGTCCCCTTCACCACCGCCGATGTCAATCGAACCATCAAATCAATGTCCTTCAACACCCCAGCACCCGCGCCCTTGCACACCACCTTCTGTACCGGACAACCAAAATTGATATCCAACAAATCGGGCTGCGTAGCATCCACAATCTTCGCCGCCAATCCCATCGCCTCTTCGTCGCCCCCGAAAATCTGTATGCCTATGGGACGTTCATAATCGAAAATATCCAATTTCTGTCGGCTCTTCACCGCATCCCGAATCAACCCCTCACTGCTAATAAACTCAGTGTACATAAGGTCGGCCCCCTGCTGTTTACACACGTACCGAAACGGCGGATCACTCACATCCTCCATGGGTGCCAACAACAAAGGAAATTCCCCCAACGCTATGTCGCCAATTTTTACCAACTTTGCTGCAAAGTTACGCATGCTTTCACAAACCCCTTCAACCAATCCACTCAGAAATCTCTGGGGCGTAGGCGCACTGTTGCTCACGATCATCGTTTTTAGCTTGGTAGGACTGGGCTTATCGCAACTCATGGGCAAAATTCTGTATGGCCTAACCCCCGAACAAACGTCGCAACTGCTCAACCACCCTTCCCGCACTGCCATTGGCATCAACGTATTGCGCTGGGGCAACCTCCTTCAGTTCATCGCATTCATGGCCATCCCCGCGGTACTCATCACCCTCATCGCGCAATACAAATTCTCCGAAATCTCAGGATTTGCCAAAAAACCAAACGTCAATAAACTCCTCGGCGCCACCCTCTTGGCCCTGGGCATGATTCCCCTCGTTGCCCTTTCCACCGCCCTTTTCAAACACCTGCCACTGGGCAATTTTGCCAGGGTTTTTGGCGTACTAGATACCAAACGACAAGCGATTTTCGAGGCGATGCTCGACATGGAAACCCTCCCAGAATTGTTCGTTTGTATCTTCATCCTCGCACTGATGCCCGCCATTTTTGAGGAATACGTTTTTCGCGGACTCATCACCAACATGGCAGCTCAAAGTTTCAGAAAACGCAGAACCGCCATCATTTTTCAAGCCTTCGTGTTTGCGACCATCCACTTTTCGCCGTTCGAATTCGCCGGAATCTTTGCCATGGGATTGCTTTTTGGCATCATTTACACCGCCACCGGATCGCTCTATTACTCCATTTTGGCGCATTTTATTTTCAACGCCAGCACCGTCATTGTGCATTTCTTCGCCCTACAACATTTTCAAAAAACGGGCGTCTACTTCAATGCAGAGTCGTTTTTGGCCCAACCCGCCGTATACATCATCGCCATTCCGGTGACCTCCGCCGGCCTTTTCCTCACCCTCAAAAAATAAACCATGAACAACTTCACCCTGCGCGCCATCTCCGGATTTTTCTATGCGATTGCCGTGATCGGCTGTATCCTGCTGTCGCCCGCTACCTTGGCGATACTCATGTTCGTGATTGCCTTTTTCTGCGCCTTTGAATGGGCCCGCATCCACGATGCAAACAAACCCTCAGCCATGGGCTTTGGACTCTATACTTGGTTGTTTTTATCGCCCTTCGTCACTGCCCTCACCCCACTCCAAGCCGCTGGCATCGCCGCCATCATCGCCCTGATTTGGATCACCCATCGCCTGTTTACCCAAGGCATCGCAGCCCTCAACCGAGCCAAAAACCTCGGTCTTGGCATCCTATACATCGCCCTGCCCATCTACCTGTTTTTATTGCTCGCCCAAAGTCAACATTTGGCTTCCGGACAGCCCCATACTCCCCACGCTTTCAACTACCTCACCTGGCCATCAGGCGGCTTCCTGGGTCCCAAACCCGGACCCGAATGGCCTGCCATTTGGAACGCCCCCAACTACCTTCGAGGTCCCGTTTTGATGGTCTTCATCCTCATTTGGAGTTCCGATACCTTTGCCTATCTCACCGGCAGAGCCTTTGGAAAAAATCCCTTGCACGCCGAACTATCGCCCAAAAAAACCTGGGAAGGATTCTTCGGTGGAACCCTGCTTACCGCCGCGGTTGGAGCCTACATTTTTTGGTCGTTCTTCAACATCCACAACATCTGGCAAGGCGCCATTCTCGGGGCACTCATGAGCGTGTTTGGCACCGCTGGCGACCTGTTTGAAAGTGCCCTCAAGCGAGAAAAAGGCATCAAAGACAGTGGCAAATTTCTGCCCGGACATGGGGGTGCTTTGGATCGATTCGATGCCTTTATCTTTGGTTGTGTGTTGGTGTGGGCACTCGCCCAAATTTGGCCCATGACCCAGCCCGCCGTCACCGGTCCAGCCATCCCATTTTAATACCCCCAATTGTCATTTTTATACCTCACCCATTTTGGGTAAATTTGCGTTCTATTATGAGCGCTCCTGATACTTCTTTTCTGACAAATGCCGATCCTGTAGCCATCGACAACCTTTACCAACAATACCAAGCCAACGCCGATAGCGTAGATTTTGGTTGGCGCAAGTTCTTCGAAGGGTTTGATTTGGGTACGCAGAAATTTGAATCCGGCGATGCCATCAGCGAAGATGCCCTCAAGGAAATTCATGTCATGAACCTCATTCAAGGGTACAGACAGCGCGGACACCTCTTCTCAAAAACCAACCCCCTGCGTCAGCGTAGGCAGTATACCCCCACCCTCGACATCCAAAATTTTGGCCTCGAAACCGCCGATCTGGAGAAAACCTTCAACGCCGGTCATGAAGTGGGCATGGGTCCAGCCAAACTCAAAGACATCATCGCCCTGCTCGAACAAACCTATTGCCAGAGCATCGGCTGCGAATTCAGCTACATCCGCGACCCCAAACGCCGCGAATGGTTGCAAACCCGCTTCGAGCAAACCAAGAATATCCCCAACCTCAATACCGACGAAAAACGTCACTTCCTTAAGAAATTGAACCAAGCCACCGTGTTTGAGAACTTCTTGCACACCAAATACATTGGTCAGAAGCGCTTTTCTTTGGAAGGATTGGAGTGTTTGGTGCCTGCCTTGGATGCCGTGGTTCAATACGGCGCCGGACTCGGCGTAGATGAATTTGTGATGGGAATGGCTCACCGCGGTCGCTTGAACGTCCTCGCCAACATTTTCAACAAAACGTACAGCCAAATTTTCGGCGAATTCGAAGGCAAAGTCTTCCAAAATGAAACCGAAGAAGGCTTCGAAGATTTCGAGGGCGATGTAAAATACCACCTCGGTTATAGCACCGATATCGATACCGCCAGTGGCAAAAAAGTACACTTAAGATTGGCCGATAACCCCTCTCACCTAGAAGCGGTAAACCCCGTGGTGAAAGGCCTCGTTCGCGCCAAGCTCGACACCAAATACCAAGGCGATGTTACCAAAATCTGTCCAATCCTCATCCATGGCGATGCTGCGATTGCAGGCCAAGGCATCATGTACGAAGTGGTTCAAATGAGCGGTTTGGAAGCCTATTATGTGGGCGGTACCATCCACGTGGTCACCAACAACCAAATTGGTTTCACCACCAACTACCTCGATGCCAGAACGTCTACCTATTGCACCGACGTGGCCAAAGTAACCCTTTGCCCCGTATTGCACGTGAATGCCGATGATGTAGAAGCCGTGGTACATGCCGTAAAATTGGCCATGGCCTATCGCCTCGAGTTCAACCAAGACATTTTCATCGATTTGTTGGGATATCGCAAATACGGACACAATGAGGGTGATGAGCCCCGTTTTACCCAACCAGCGATGTACAAGTTGATCGATAAACACCCCAATCCAAGAGAGATTTACAAGCAAAAACTCATGGAGCGTGGCGATATCGATGCGGCTTTGGCCCAAGAGATGGAAGCCGATTTCCGCGCGCAATTGCAAGCCAAATTTGAAGAAGCCAAAGGCGATTTCAAACCCAAAACTTCTGATGTAAAAAACACCTGGGAAGGATTCCACCACGCAAAATCTAAGGATTTCCAAAACCCAGTAAAAACGGGCGTTGATGTAAAAACCATACAAACTTTGGGCAAAAAATTGGCCTTCATCCCCGAAGACAACTTGCCCATCAAAAAAGTACAAAACCTGTTTGCCGATCGCGCCAAAATGGTGGATAACGGCACCTTCGATTGGGCAATGGGCGAATTGTTGGCCTATGCCACCCTGTTGGCTGAAGGTCACCCCGTGAGAATGGTGGGTCAGGATGTTGAGCGTGGCACTTTCTCGCACCGACATGCGGTTATCAAAAAGGAAGACAGCGAGCAAGAGTATGCACCGTTGAACAACCTCACCGAGAGTCAAGCCAAATTGAGCATTTTCAACTCTCTGTTGAGCGAATACGCGGCATTGGGTTACGAATACGGATACAGCACTAGCACCCCCAACGGATTAACCATTTGGGAGGCCCAGTTCGGCGATTTCTCGAACGGTGCGCAGATTATCATCGACCAATTCATCGCCAGCGCCGAAGCCAAATGGGGCAAGTTTAGCGGCTTGGTGATGTTGTTGCCGCACGGACAAGAGGGCCAAGGTCCTGAGCACTCCAGTGCACGTTTGGAGCGATATTTACAGTTGTGCGCGGGTTCTAACATGCAAGTGTTGAACTGCTCAACCCCTGCGAGTTTATTCCATGCGATGCGTCGACAATTGAAGCGTGACTTCCAAGTTCCGATGGTGATCATGAGTCCCAAGAGCTTGTTGCGTCACCCCAAGTGCGTAAGCACGATGGCTGACCTCAGCGAGGGCATGTTCCAAGAGGTGATCAACGACACCCAAGTGGACAAGAAGGTCCGCCGTGTGGTTTTCTGCACCGGTAAAATCTATTACGATATTTTGGCGGGCAAGGAAGCCGGCAACCACAGCGATGTGGCCGTCGTGCGCATCGAACAGTTGTATCCACTGCCAGAGTGGAAGTTGGCTGAGATTTTTGAGCAGTACAAAGGCGCCGAATTCTGCTGGGCACAAGAAGAACCCAAAAATCAGGGTACTTGGTTGCATTTGGCTCGCTACGATTTCCCTTCTGCCTTGCGTTACATCGGTAGAAAAAGCAGCGCATCACCCGCTACCGGTTACAAGAAAATCTACGACAAAGAACAAGCCGAGATTGTTGCGGC
>JAHEMG010000060.1 GCA_024643755.1 Flavobacteriales bacterium
CGGGCGATAGTTTGGTGGTGAATCGATTGATTTACGGCTGTTCCTACAAGTTGTTTCAGCGCTACTGCGATCAATTTCAAATTGCGCTGCATTTGCTGGATTTGTCGGACAGTGACGGTATCGCGGCCATCCCCGACAATGTGTCGATGGTGCTATTTGAATCGCCCACAAACCCGTTTGTGAATACGCTATCGATTCAGCGGATTGCCACGGCAGCGAAGTCGAAAAATCCCAAGGCCTTGGTGGTGGTCGACAATACCTGGGCCACGCCATTGTACCAACAGCCGTTGAAGTGGGGTGCGGATATCGCCCTGTATTCGGCTACAAAGTACTTTTCGGGGCATTCGGATGTGATGGGTGGGGTATTAACGACAAATGATGCTGAAATTTATACCCGACTGCGCGATACGCGATTTTACCAGGGGGCTGTGATGGATCCCAACAGTGCTTGGTTGCTGAGGAGGAGTATGCAGACCTTTCACATTCGTATGAAGGCCCATGCCGAAACCACGGTAATCATTCGGGATTGGTTGTCGAAGCACCCGGGGGTGGTAAAAGTCTATTACCCAGAGATTGATGGGGAGCAGTTGACCGGATATGCCACTTTGTTGTTCTTCGATTTGCGGGAGGATTTGATCGATGCCTACCCCGAATTCATCAAGGCGTTGCGATGGTTTGATACAGGTACGGGGATGGCTTGTGTGACTTCAATGATTGCAAGGCCGTATACCGGCAGTCACGCTTCGATGGCGGATGCGGAAAAGGCCACCATTGGGCTAACGCCGCAGTTGGTGCGATTGAGCATTGGCTTGGAAAATACCCAAGATTTGATCGATGATTTATCCCAAGCGTTTGAGGCGATAGCCAAATAATCTTTCATCGCACAAAGATTTCTCGCGGATGGGCGCCGCCAAAAACTACTTTGGTTACGTTGCACAACCACACAGTGGGTACCTGTGCAATGTTGCTAAAATATGTAGCGCCCCAGCCGTTGTGCGCAAACATTTTTAGTTGAAACCTCGCTTTTTCCATGGGCAAGTTCGAAAATGTAAGCGCGATTCGTGGCTGTCCCTCACTCAAATAATCCAACATCAAATCCGCCCCTGAAACCATCGCCAGATCAGCCTTCCCGCCCAAGCCCTGTTCAATGAATGCGGGGAAATCAATGTACCATCCGGTATTGTCTTTGTAAAAATCAAATGTGTGCGTCTGTGGTCGCATGAATGTCGTGTTTTTGCTTCGTTTTGTGGTCATGATTTGGGTTCCTTTCTGATATCAAATTTCGCCCCAAATCCAGCCCTTTAACGATTTTGACAACCTTGTAAATAATTCCACTTGGAATTCTAATTCCAACAGCATTACATTTGCAGCAGTATCACGAGACCCAAAGGTCACCAACCGAGCACTAACCCTGCTACGGTGGTAAAATGATGCGGACATCACGTCAAAAACAAAGGGAAATGAATTCTTTCATTCTACATCGCAGCGCCACTGCCACCGAAAATTCGGTCGCTACCCCCGTGCTTGCTGTTGTTTTGGGCTGTCCGCAACAGACCCTCTTGCGTTTTCGTGCTGTCTCGCAAAACATCACAAAAACATCATATCATGCAAGAAAACACAGCCATCCTACACAGCATCCCCGTTGATCCACTCACCGGCGCCATCTCAACCCCCATCTATCAAACCTCCACCTTCGTGCAACAAGCTCCCGGCGTGCACCTCGGATTTGATTACGCCCGTAGCAACAATCCCACCCGGGCCGTCCTAGAACAACTTATCGCCAAACTCGAAAAAGGCAGCCGTGGTTATGCCTTCGCCAGTGGACTCGCCGCCATCGATGCCGTCATCAAACTCCTAGAGCAGGGCGATGAAATTATTGCCGTGGACGACATCTACGGCGGCGCTTTCCGATTGCTCACCCACGTCTACCAGAAATTTGGCATCACCGTCAAATACGTCGATACCACCCACGCCCCCAACATCCTCGAAGCCATCACCCCCAAAACCAAACTCCTCTGGATCGAAACACCCACGAATCCTACCCTCAAAATATCCGACCTTCAAGCCATCGCCCACATCGCCCAGCAACACAACCTGCTCCTGTGCGTCGATAACACCTTCGCCTCGCCCGCAGCGCAACAACCCATTACCCTGGGTGCCGATCTGGTGATTCATTCAGCCACCAAATACCTGGGCGGACATTCAGACCTCATTGCCGGACTGGTAGTGACAAAAACCCCCGAACTGGGAGAAAAAATCAAATTTATCCAAAACGCCTCGGGCGCCATCCTAGGTCCGTTCGATGCCTGGCTCGTGATTCGCGGCATAGAAACCCTGGGCCTGCGCGTAAAGCAACACAGCCAAAATGCCCAAGCCATCGCCGAATTTTTGCTGACCCAGCCCTCAGTGAAAAACGTATACTATCCCGGACTGCCATCGCATCACAACCACCACATCGCCGCCCAACAGCAACGACATTTTGGGGGTATCATCGCCTTCGATCTGCACAGCGATTCCAAAGAAGACGCCGCCTACATCGCCTCCAATACCCAACTGTTCAAACTCGCCGAAAGCCTCGGTGGGGTAAAAAGCTTGGTCTGTCAGCCCTGTGAAATGACCCACAAATCCATCCCGCGCGAAAAACGCTACGCCTCGGGTGTGACCGATAGCCTCATTCGCCTGTCGGTGGGACTCGAAGACGCCGAAGACCTCATCAACGACCTCAAACACGTGTTTTCAACCCTTAAATCGGACCGAAAATGAGTCGCAAAACCCTGAACATCGGACTATTTGGGTTTGGCTGCGTGGGACAAGGCCTCTATGAAGTGCTCGAAAAAACACCCACCTTGCAAGCCCGCATTCACCGCATCTGCGTGAAAGACCCCAACAAACAGCGGAGTTTGCCCGACGAGCGATTTACGTTTGAACCTTCCGATATCCTCAACGATCCCAGCATCAATACCGTGGTGGAGCTTATCGATGACTCCGAAGCCGCATATCAGCTGGTGAAAAGAGCCCTCAAAGTGGGCAAATCGGTGGTGTCAGCCAACAAAAAAATGATCGCGGAGCATTTTGAAGAACTCATCGCCCTGCAACAGGAAACCGGCGCCGCACTGCTCTATGAAGCCGCGGTTTGTGCCAGCATCCCCATCATTCGGAACCTGGAGGAATACTACGACAACGACCTTTTGGAGCACATCGAAGGGATTGTGAACGGGTCTACCAACTACATTTTGACCAAAACTGAGCGCGACAATCTATCGCCCCAAGCCGCACTGGAACAAGCGCAGGCCCTGGGTTATGCCGAGTCCAATCCAGCCATGGATGTGGAAGGATACGATGCCAAATTCAAGCTGGTGTTGCTGCTGGGACATGCGTTCGGCACCCTGGTGAACCCGAAAGACGTGTTTCAGTTGGGGATAGATCGATTGGGTTCGCTCGAGCTGGAATACGCCCGCGAAAAATCGCTCAAAGTGAAGCTGGTGGCGGTAGCGCAGCGACAGGCGAACGGACAGATATCGGCCCTGGTGATGCCCAAGTTTGTGTCGGCCGATGACCCCTTGTACAGCGTAGACGATGTGTTCAATGGCGTAAAAACCAAGACCCATTTCAGCGATGCTCAGTTTTTTGCAGGTCGGGGCGCCGGGGCATATCCCACAGCCAGCGCGGTGATTTCGGATATCTCGGCCTTGAGCTACGATTACAAATACGAATACAAAAAACGCAAATTCCTGGTGCCTGCCACCCTAAGCGAGCAAGTACAGGTGAAGGTGCTGTTCCGTTTCCGCGGCCTGTCTGTGGCGGAAGTGTCGAGACATTTCGATGCCGTGAGCGAAACATTTCAATCCAACCCTGAAAGCTATGTCATTGGCATCACCGATTTGAAGCGATTGCAGTTCCTGTTACAAACGCCCTGGGCCAACGCCTCGGCCGTGCTGTTTGAAATTGTTGAGTCCCATTTATAACCCGTTAAAATCTAAAAATTATGAGCAATCACACCTATCAATTCACCAGTGAGTCGGTATCGGCCGGCCACCCCGACAAAGTCGCTGACCAGATTTCCGATGCCATTCTCGATGCGTATCTCGCCCAAGATCCCGATGCCAAAGTGGCCTGCGAGTGCCTCATCACCACCCAAAAACTCCTGATCGCGGGGGAAGTGACGTCCACGGCCACTGTGGATGCCATCGCCATCGCCCAGCAAGTGCTGGAGCGCCTGGGTTACAACAACGACGCCGTGGGATTCAATTGGCACACCGCCCACATCGAAAATATCATTCACGCCCAAAGCCCTGAAATTCACAACTCCGTGATCGACGGTGGGGCGGGGGACCAAGGCATCATGTTTGGTCATGCGTGTAGCGATACCGCCGACTACAATCCGTTGGCAATCACGCTATCGCATCAAATTGTGCGCAAACTTCACGCGCTCCGTGAATTGCAGTTTTTGCCGTGGTTGCGACCCGATGCCAAAGCGCAAGTGACCGTTACGTACGACGATCATGGACCGGTTTCGGTAGACAAAGTGGTGGTGTCGACCCAGCACGATGAATCCATCGATCAGCCCACCTTGCGGTCTGCCATCATTCACCATGTGTTGGAGCCGTTGCTGCGCGATTGGATCAAAATCAAACAACCCGAATACATCATCAACCCTTCGGGGAGCTTCTTGATAGGCGGTCCCCATGGCGATACCGGCCTCACCGGACGCAAGATTGTGGTGGATACGTATGGCGGGAGCTGTCCGCACGGTGGCGGGGCATTTTCGGGCAAGGATCCCAGCAAGGTGGATCGCAGTGCGGCGTATGCGGCCCGATACATTGCCAAGCATTTGGTGGCGGCCGGCGTGGTGCGCAAGTGCAATGTGCAGCTGTCGTACGCCATTGGTTTGGCTGAGCCTACGTCGATTCACATTGAGTCGTTCGGCACCCATCGCTGCGATCTCAAGCTGTTGGAACGCACCATTTATGCGCTGTTTCCGGTGCAGCCGAATGTCATCATTGAAGCGTTTGGCTTGAAGCGACCGATTTACTTGCCCACGGCGACATACGGGCATTTTAGCGACAACAACTACCCTTGGGAGGTGCTGGATGCGGCGAAGGTCAAGGCTTTGCGGGCGATTTCGGGGGTGAATTACGTAGGCTGATGAGCAAGAATTTATGTATCGGTCATTTTCGCAATGGGGATATAATTCCTCATTGCGAATCCGAGGAGGACTGGATTGAGGCGGCTAGGAACGCGCAGCCGGCTTGGTGTCACTGCGATGGAGATGTCCTGAACGATTCGCGCTATGGCCGATTGTACAATTGGTTCGCGGTGACTGATCCGCGAGGTTTGATTCCAAAAGGCTGGACGATGCTAGATCATCAAGAACTGCTGGATTGGGTACGCTGTGAGGGCGAAGTGGCATTGCCGGGGTATCGAACGGTGGAATTGATCAGGGTGAATTCGCCCAAAACCAAAACGACGGATCGCGCGGAATTCTTACGAAAAGATGCGTGTGGTTATTGGTGGTTACCTTCGGAATATCCCAAATACAATCGCCTCATGGGGGATATGGCCTATCGATCGTTGCAAGAACCGCTTGAGTTAAACTCGGGGCTCTACTTCATGGAAAAAGGGAATGGGCTCTCTGTGCGTTGTAGACCAGAGACTACTTTGTTAGATAAATTAATTGGATGGTTAAGATGATCTCTGAAGAATATAACCGAGCATTTAATGAGCTGATGGATAAAATCAAAGGAGTATCTCACTGCACGAGCGATACCAACAGTGGCTATGTGTCAAGCGCCGACTTTGTTCGTCTCTACGGTTTGCTTCTCGAGAAATTGAGTGATGAAGACTTAAAAGCCGTGGCCGACCGACTCAAAGCAACCAAATATTTTAACGTAGTGATTCAGGCCCAAGTGGCAGCGATGAATCTTGAAACAAAGAATAGGGGGCTCGCATGGCGAATTTGATCCTCCACATTCCACACTCGTCATTGAGCATTCCGGACTATGGTCACTATTTGTTGCCGAAAGAAGCGGTGGATGCCGAAGCCCTGCACTTGGCGGATTTGTATACCGACGAACTGTTCTTGCCAGCCCAAGGCGATGCCGTAATTCAGGCCGATTTTTCCCGGGTCTATTGCGATGTTGAGCGATTCGATCACGATGCGTTGGAACCCATGTCGAAATTCGGCATGGGCGCCACCTACGAGCGATGCGATGATGGCAGACCGCTGCGAAACCTATCCTCAACAGAGCGCGATACCATTATGCAAAATGGCTATTACCCCCACCATGAGCGACTGACGACGGCCGTGGATGCTGAGATTTTGTGGACAGGTGAGGCGCGGATTGTGGATTGTCACAGTTACCCCGATCCGCCGTTGCGCTGTTCTCAGTATATGGGCGATGCACAGTTTGATTTCAATATCGGAACCGATGGCTTTCATACGCCGCCGTCATGGATTGAGGCATCGGTGGCGTTTTTTGTCGATCGCGGTTTTCGCTTGGGCATCGATGAGCCCTATGCAGGCAGCATCGTTCCCATGAAACATTACCATAAGGATGGGAGGGTCAAGAGTATCATGCTTGAGATCAATCGTACGCTTTACCTAGATACTTCCTATGGCCGTGGCCTGCGATTCAATGAAATCCAAAGCATCGTTGCGGATTTTTTGTCGATGATCCGCGGGATTCGCTAATAAATCATCAAAACTTGCAATTTTTGCAAGTTTTGATGATTTAAGGGTTTTGTGAAAATGTATTCTGAGCCAAGTTGAAAAAGGAAAATAGTCAACTGGGTAGTGCCACTACCCAGTTCGATCATCATTTCAGTTGGGTAGTGTCACTAACCAACTGAAATGAATCGCTAAATCCTTACCATGGTTTTTACAATCTGTAAAGTGAAATCTTGATAATCTGTAAAGTGAAACTCTTCTATTTTGTAAAGTAAAAACCTACTATTTTGTAAAGTGAAATGCTGATAATCTGTAAAGTGGTTGTATATTTGACTGTTTATTAGCGGTTTATGGAATACAGAAAACGAATTACAGACGATGAATTACAGCGAAAACTGCAGGCATCAGGGGCTGTGCTCATTCGCGGTGCCAAAGCCTGCGGAAAAACCGAATCGGCCAAGCAATTGGCAAAAAGTGTCATTCACCTAGATCGCGATGAACAAGTTCAATTGTTGTTCGATACCGCACCAAAACGCCTCCTCCAAGGTGATACCCCCCGCTTGATCGACGAATGGCAAGTGATTCCCGGGCTCTGGAACCACATCCGCCATGAAGTAGACGATAGAAAACAACACGCCCAATTCATTCTCACCGGATCGGCAAACCCCGAGGAATCGGCCAAAATGCACTCCGGCGCTGGTAGATTTACCATTGTAGACATGCGCACGATGTCGTGGCAAGAGCTCGGACTTTCCTCCGGCACAGTAAAATTGTCTGATTTGTTCGAAGGCAAACCCATCGAAGTACAAGATCATCGCACAGAATTGGAGCAAATCGTAGATCAAATCATCAAAGGAGGGTTCCCAACATTGATTCAGAGCGATGTGAGGCAGGCCATGGACGTAAACCGCGCCTATATAGAGTTGCTGGCAGAAGTGGATATGAGCCGGGTTTCAAATACGCGTCGCGACCCCCAAAAAATCAGGAGCCTACTGAAATCCTTGGCCCGAAATACCAGCACCTTGGTTGATAACACCGTACTAGGCAAAGATATCAAAGCCCATGAAAGCATCGGATTGTCGCGCCCCACACTGTACGATTACCTCGATACCCTTCAGCGACTCATGATTTTGGAAGATCAACCGGCTTGGAGTACCCACATCCGTTCGTCGCATACACTGAGAAATTCGCCGAAACGACATTTTACTGATGTGTCTTTGGCCGCTGCAGCACTCGGCGCCAACCAACAATCGTTGCTGAACGACCTCAATTTTACCGGGTTTTTGTTTGAGTCGATGGTGGTGCATGATTTGCGCGTGTACGGTCAGGCCAACGATGCCAAAGTATACCATTACCGCGATTCCAGTGGATTGGAAGTGGATAGCATCGTGCAGAAATACAACGGGGAATGGTGTGCTTTTGAAATCAAACTGGGGACTGGTCAAATAGAAGAGGCCGCGGAAAATTTGCGTCGATTTGCGCAATTGGTCGATTCGGACAAGGCCGGAGCCCCCAAGTCGTTGAACATCATCACCGGCACCGGGCTGAGCTACACCCGCAAAGATGGCGTGAATGTCATTTCTCTCGCATCGCTAGGGGCTTAATTTCAGAGCGATTTTTTGCAAAATCCACAAGGTTTTTTGACAACCACTTCATGCATTTTTGAAATTACTCAGTTGATTGAGTGAAATTACTCAATGGATTGAGTAAAATCCTAAATCGTTTATTATCTTTATATTATGGACTTCAAAAGACCCGTTTTCCACGATTTGATGCAGCGTTTTTTACCTACAGAAATTTGCGGTAGACCATGCGCGCAAACGAAGTAGCAGTCCCAAATGGCAGGTCATGAACAATGCATTGATGGGTGCTTTGTCCGATGAAAACTTTGATCAATCGCAAGGGAACAAAAAGCGATGGGGTAGGTTGGTGGAATCCGCGGTGGGTGCACATTTGATTGCGCATCAAAACGATGACCTCAAACTGTATTATTGGAATGAATCCAACGCCGAAGTGGATTTTGTATTGCAACTTGGCTCAAAATACGTGGCCTTGGAAGTGAAACTATCGAACGACAAAGTCTCTGGCATCGGCCAATTTCAAAAGCAGTTCAAACCGCACAAGGTCTATCAATTGAGTGAGCAGGGCCTCTCTTGGCAACAGCTGATTTCCATGGACCCTCGGGAGCTGTTTTGATGGGGAGTAGTAGTGATGTTTAAATTTTCACAGCCAGTCCGATCGATAAATTGATAGAATTCATGGGTTGGAGGTAGGTGTCGTAAGACCTCATGCCATCGCTGTTCATGATTTCGACCTGACGAAATTCTTGTAGCGTTCCAAAGTTGTCTGCATTGGCAAGAATGCTGAGCTTCTTACTTACATCAAATTTGAATCCCAATCCCAACAGGTAGCCAAAGTTGCGGGTGTAAGTTTTGTTATATCTTACCCAATTAGAGTTGCCGAATCCATAAGCAGTTCTTGTAATATTTGGTGAGCTGGCAGATGGGAAACCTAATAGAAGCCGCGGTTTAAAACTAATGGATTTGTCTACGGGGAAATCTCTAAATGCACCCAACATGATGCCACCAAGAGTCCAAGCATCGCTTTCTACAAACCAATTAACGCCACCGTAGTAGTTTTGTAATTCGTTTTCATAAGCAATGAAATCATGGCTATTTGCTTGACCTCTTAAAGTTGCCGCAATTCCCCAATTTCTTTCTCCTAGTTTATAGTCTGCAGTAATTTCGAAAACGACACCAGTTTGTGCGAAGCCCGCATATCCATTGTTGAGGTCTTTGCTTCCAAAATCGCCTACTGGAATACTAGGGCCCAATAAAATAGCAATGGTACCCTTAGACTCTTGCGCTTGAGCAATTTGAAAGTTTACAATCATCAAAAGTAAATATCCAGTGATTCGTTTCATCTCATTTAAAGGTGATTGATTAAGTCATCAAATATATTTAATTCCTTGAACTAAGTTACAATTAGACCATTAAAACGACGCTCGATCGCTTGACTTAATTCTTCGCAATGACAGGCATTAAATCTCAATCCAATAATAAACGGATAATTTCTTGGAAGAGAAGGGGGCTGATCTGGCTTAAGGGGTTAAGTAGTGTTTAACAGTTTAAATATGCCTACGACGAACCCAGTTAATCATGAATTTTTAATGGATCTGCTCAAAAGAGATGATTTGACATTAAAGTCCACACACGAAAGATTATGCTTGCCAATAATTCTCAGGATTTACAAAAAAATGCTGTTGGGTATAAAATTTCCAAGTATCAAAATTTATGGTGATTTGATCATTGACGGACATCACAGATATTTGGCTTCACTGTTGGCAGGTAAAACCTTGGAAACTTCACCTTCAGGTAAATCATCTGCAACAATTGTTACTAAATGGAGTGAAGTGATATTGATTTCAGAAGATTGGGATACAGTTGCTAAAATACACATGCTAAATGTGATAGACGCAAATTATAATGGTATTGATGTTGACGACCTTACAGAGTTACTTCAATAAATACTATTTTTGTAAGGATGTTGATTTTTTTGGATATCGACGGTGTTATGGCGCCAGCCAAAAGTTGGCAGCGTCCTGATATATTGGAAGATGGCTTTGTGGATTTTTCTTCGAAAGCCGTGAGCGTGCTTCAAGATGTTCTAGCTCAAAACGCCGATACGACAATCATCCTCACAACATCACATAAATCGAGATTTTCTCTGAGTCAATGGAAAATCATCTTTGAACGAAGAGGTTTGAATGTAAATAAACTGGAATCTTTGAACGATAACACCAATTTTCAGAGTAGGAAGGTTGAAATATTGAATTGGTATGCTTCCAATGATATCCATGAAGATTTTATCATCATCGATGACGATAAATCGCTCAATGATCTGCCGAAATTCTATAAAGACCGATTGATTTTAACTAGTTCCCTTGTTGGGTTGAATGAAAGCCATTGGGCCGATATTCAATACATTTTGGCAAACAGTAAAAACATGGCAATATTCCATGAACCTCCTGATGTTGATTTCGTTGTAGATCCTAGGCCACTATCTGTTGCTGAAGAAAAAGTAATTACCGATTTTATTCGCGCAGACAAAGAAAAGCGGACGCGAAAAGATCAAAAGGCAAAGATAATTCCTAAGAGTAAAGGAAATCTTCTTGTCTGAAATCATACCAATCATCACTTTTTAATCAAACACACATATTTCAGTGTGAGCGTGCCACCCAGGCCATTGGGCATGGTTTGATAAATCAAGGTGTTGAACTTCTTTCCATTTAACTTACCTGATTCCTTGGATACCTTGAATTCGCCGCCATTGTATTTGTATACTGCACCTTCGTGAGCGATTGCCTTCCAAACGATGGGTTTGTCCGATGAGCCATCAACGCTAACGGAAACTGTAGAATCTGTAAAGGTGAGAACACCCGGTTTTTCGCTCATCACAACGCCACCATTGACCAATGCGAAGAATGGGAAAGACTGGGCGCAAAGGGCTTTCGATGCAAAAAGCAGGATGATGAATAGTATTGATCTCATCCTACGAATTTATCACATATTGAATGGATTTCCTTGGGGGAGGTTGGGTTGGTGGTATTTGACTTTCAAATGTTGTTGGGTATTTAATTTTTAATTGATCGAGATTAAAATTGTAATTTATAAATTACATTCGGGAAGAAACCAAGTTGATAAGTAGTATTTAAGCTTTGCCTTCTGTTATCATAAGACATTGAAAAAACATTATCATGATCAGTGACATTTTGCAGATCTAATGAAAATGATTGTGAGAGTTTACGTTTACTGCTATTCAAAACAAAACCCACTTTTACATCTAATCGATAATAATTATCATAATAACTTGAGTAAGCATCTGTAGAAAGCTGCTCGCGGCCCGTTGCATTGGAAGCCGTTAAATCGATTGGTGTATAGGCCCTTCCTCCCGCATTGGTGAATTTGATATCAGCAGAAAATTTGTTTCTTTTTTGGGCGCCCACTTTCCATTCTTTACCCGCTAAAATATTAAAAACATATTTACCATTAAATGCAGAATTTCTTTCTATTCCATCGCTACCAACATATTTTGAAGAATATATAGACGATGTGAATAATCCATAATACCCTTTGCTGAAAAATTTCTCTAGTGTTAACTCCATTCCGTAATTTTCACCCGTACCCGAATTTACTAAACTATCTTGTAAATCTGTTTTAAATGTAGAGCCGGTATTCAGCATTGAATAACTACTTGAAAAACTTGTAACTGGCACATTGTAAATCGACTGGTAATACACTTCTGATTTGATTCTCCAATCGTTGAATGGTTGGATATTATATCCTAAAACAACATGATGACTCTTGGTGAAATCCAAATTCTTGTTGTTGTAAACCGTTGTGCCATTGGCATCTGTAGATTGCAGGAAATATACATTTATGGGCTGCATTTGAGAGTGCAAACCATAACCGAAATTCAATGAGCTTTTATTGGTTACAAGATAGGTTAATCCCAATCTTGGTTCAATCGCCGTGGAGTTATTCAAGAAAAACTGTTGTGCATGCACGCCTGCATTTAAGTTTAACTTTTCAGTTAAGCCATATTTAAAATGTGCAAATGCTTGCGCGAAATTGGTTGAGCTATTGTAATCCCAAATTTGTTGATATGAATCAAGGATCATATTTTTTGACTTGTAGAATAGATCAAGTCCAATGATCTCATCTTGTATACCAGCTTTAAAAAACAAACGAGCATTAATCTTAGAATTATAACTAGTACTGAAGTTGTAACTGGTTTTAGCAATATTGTTTACTTCTTTGATGAAGCTTGTACTTGTTGGTCTATCATAACTATAACCCGTTTGGTCGGTGCTGGAATAATTCAAACCCGCAGTTGTACTGACGTATGATTTCGCATTGATTTGTTTTATGTGATTTAACCCAACAATCCCGATTTTACTAGCAAAGTCGACTTGGTTGCCATTGCCATATAAGGTATTCGAACTCCCTCCGGCAATTTCAATAGTACTCGTTGCAAGAATTCCAAACAACGAAAATTTTCCAAACTTAGATTTTCCACTATTGATTTTAAATGATAGATCTTGATACGAAGGCGTTGCAGTAGTGCCAATATCCACACCCAATGTTTGTGCAACACCGGCTAAAGCGTATCGATAACCGATTAAATACGAAGCATCACTTTTTTTACTAAACGGACCTTCGGTAGTCGCTTCTAAACCTGTAATGACTCCCATTTGGAGAGTGGTTTCTGATTTTTTATTATTGCCATTTCTAAACCCTAAATCGAAAACGCCAGCAGTAGCGTTGCCATATTCTGCAGGGAATGCAGAAGTGAAGAAATCTGAATTCTTTAGGAGGTTGGTATTTAAAGCACTCACTGCTCCACCCGTAGTACCCACCGATGCAAAGTGATTGGGATTTGTAACGTTCATCCCATCAATTCGCCATAACACACTAACGGGAGAATTGCCACGGATTACAATGTCATTTCTACTGTCATCAGGTGCACTAACACCAGCAAAATTTGCCGCTAAACGAGCAGGGTCACTTCTACCTCCGGCATATCGATTTACTTCTTCCATCGAAAACGTCCTTGCACTCACTGTAGCTAATTTATTGACGGTGCCTTCTTTATTATTGGCTTTCACTAATACTTCCCCAATTTGTTTGTACGATTCTTCCATCGCAATGTCGATAATCACTTCCTTGCCTGAAGTAACAACCACATTGGGAATGGTAATGGTTTTATATCCTAAAAAAGTAGCACTAATGTCATAGCGATCTGGGGGGATATTGGAAAGTGTAAAATTTCCGTTTTCGTCAGAACTCGAACTTTTTTGAATCGATGCAATTTGAACAACAACACCTGTTAGGGGCGTTTGAGATAGTTTATCAGTAACTACACCGCGAATATTTTGGGTGTTATTTTGAGCGAATAATAGACTGGGAAGTGATATTAGCATTAAAAGAAATCGTTTCATACCACATTAGGACGACTAATTTTAGAATATCCTGCGTTTACAAAAAGAATTGTCTCAAAATGCTGACGCAACGATTATGCTAACAACGTCCCACGAATCTAGATTTTCTCACAGTGAATGGAAAGACATCATTCAGCGAAGAGGATTGAATGTGAATCAATTGGAATTTTTGATGGAGAATTCAGATTTTCTCAATAGAAAAGAGGAAATACTCAACTGGTTTAAAACCAATGAAATTCATGAAGATTTTATCATTATTGACGATGATCAGTCGCTGAGTGAACACCAAAATCCACATCACCGCCACAAGCCGATAACAGAATGGAAATTATTGCGATGCTTCAGTGTTCCTGGTGTTTGTGATCGATAGCTGTGTTGATAGGGTTAACCTTGATGTAGGCAGCTGTTACAAATCATCAATGGCCTTGGCTTTGATGATGTTACCATTGATTTTATCTGTGTAAGATAGGCCAACAAAGCACTTGAATTCGTGGTGATCAAGATACAAACAGATTTCTCCACTCGGTGTTTTAAATACAGTGTTGTAGTTGCAATCCCCGCTTAAAGTGTAAATAAACTTTAATCCGTCGTCCTTAACGCCTGGATGCCCCCGAAATTCCTCAACAACTTCCGCAGGCGCTCCATATTTTTGAGTGAGCATCTCCTTTACATTGATATAGTTTCCGTAAAGCGTCGCCCAATCCTTCTGCTCGGGAAATATTACCCGTATTTTACTGACCAAGTCTTTTTTGGGAATGTCTAATTTGACCCTGCACATCCCTCATGCCTCGCTGCACATCCCCGATTATTCAGGGTTTTTGCTACCTCGCGATGCCGTGGATGCCGAAGCGTTGCACTTGACCGATCTGTACACCGATGAATTGTTCTTGCCTTCACCGGGCGATGTTGTGATTCAGGCCGATTTTTCCAGGGTCTATTGCGATGTTGAGCGATTCAAATCCGATGCGTTGGAACCCATGTCGAAATTCGGCATGGGCGCTACCTATCTGCGATGCGATGACGGCAGGGAAATGAGGCGGTTGTCCCACAAACAGCGTGAGCAGATTTTACAGAATTTCTACGAACCCCATCATGCCCAACTTACAAATGCGGTGGATTTAGCGCTGTCCACAGTGGGAGAGGCCAGTATCGTTGATTGTCACAGTTATCCCGCCACGCCCCTGCAATGCTCTCTATATCGAGGCGATGCCCAATTTGATTTCAATATTGGTACCGATGCGTTTCACACACCCCAAAAATGGATCGATGCTTCTGTGCGATTTTTTGCCGATCGCGGATTTCGTTTGGGAATCGATGAACCCTATGCCGGCAGTATCGTGCCCATCAAACACTACCAACAGAATCGCAAAGTGAAAAGCATCATGCTAGAGATAAACCGAGGGCTTTACTTAGGTGATTCCTACAGTCGCGGCCCGCATTTCAGTGAAATCCAGCGCGTAGTAAGCGATTTTTTATCGATGATCCGCGGATGTCAAAGTGAAATGCTACTAATGTGTAAAGTGAGTCTCGCAAGACGTCGTTTTCCTACTTCAATTCAGCCGCTAAGCCAACAGTAAAATTCATCGTGTGCATCCGTTGAGCCACCGTTTGAAGCTCTCGGTAACCACTGCTCGATAGCGTCTCTCTGCCCACAAACAAAGGAAACGCCCGCTGCATGTCAATATTCGCCAACAACTTCATGTGTCGAAAAATCTTTACCTCCATTCCCAGCCCCAACAAACTTGAAAAACATGAGGCCGAACAATTGGATTCTTTGTACCAAAAACTGCTATTCCAACTCGACCTCAGCAACATTTCAGGCAAAGTGGCTATCACAAGCCCCATCATCGCCCTGGGGACAAGAGTTACCTTATCATTGGGTTTCAAGTCGTATTTCACACCCGCCATCAGCGCACTCATCGAATATGTGCCCCATTGCACATCATACCCATTGCCGGGATTGGCGTAATTCATGTCATTGATCAAGGCCATTTGGTTTGCATAATTCACCATTGATCGTGATGAAAGACACCAACTATAAGGCCCACCATGAATTTTACGCGCCAAATTCAATTCCAATGCGATGCCCGGCATAGCATACCCCGCGCCCTTTTCAAAATAATCCGTTGAACCGAATTTTCCCATGGGCAGCGAGGTGCCAATGCTGTAGCTAATATGCCCTTTTTCTATGCTGGAATCACCAGTATTTAAAGGTTGTGTAGCGGCGCCGACCCTCAACGCTGTGAGTCCTATAGCCAATAATAGACAATGACGAACCATGTTTGAATTACCCGTCAATGTTCGCAAAAAATTGATGAATTATCAACCCATCACTCACTAAAATCGTCCTTCATCCAGTTTTTTATCCAGTCCGCTTTTGAGCTGCTGCTCTTCATCGAATAATTCGCCATCCCCGAGCGGAACCCCGATTCGCTTTTCTCCATCACCATCCCGCCGTCAAACGCCAATCGCTCCTTCATCTCCTCCACAGACACATCCGTGCCATAGTAATCGAACGTCCACCCACTCAACTTCAACCGCGTTACCAACCGCTTCACCTCGCCCTGAGAAAAAATCCGACTGCTGTTCTCCTCGCCGTCCGTGAATACCGCCACCGTTACCATCGTGTCGTCCGGACTGAATTTCAAGTTGCTCATCAAGACCTCCAACTGCGTGCACGCCTTCCCAATCGCATCGAACAATGGGGTAGACCCGTTCGGATTCAAATGGATCGACTTCAACCCATCCTCAACCCCGATTTTCGTCAACGGCTGGCTCTCCTCAATCCGAATCCCCCCGAAAAACCACGTGTTTACGTACTGGTTTAGGTTCGTCATCTCCGCACATTCCGCCTGGATCCGCTGCAAAATGCCCAAGTGACTTTCCTCCGTCGCCCGCTTCAAACTCGCCATCGATCCGCTCTCGTCAATGATCATCAATGTAATCGCATTCGCCTTGTTGTTTGTTGTTTCGTTTTTCATGGTCGTAAATTTTAGACTGCAAACTTCTGTGCGATATCCGTCCGTCGCCGATTTTCACAACCTTGTAAAACTTCATCGCCCCAGCCAAAAGACCCCATCTTTGCCCCACAAATCCATGGGATTTTCGTACATTTGATCGATACACAAAAGATGGCTATCATTGCGTTATACGTTGAAAAAGGGGAGACGCCCTACCGGAAATTCTTCCTCGATAACCTCTTTCAATTGCAGCTCGGCTTCCAGAAAAAAGGCTATAACCTGGTCTTCCTGCCCGCGCTTACGCAGCAGCAAAATCCCAATTTTACGGAGGGACTTCGGCAATACCTGGAGGTCTATTACCCCAGTTTTCAGAAACTAACGAGCGTTCAGCAGCAACAAGCGCTTTTCATCGTTGCATCCACCTCCTCTGAGCAAGAGGTCTACCAACAGCTCGATGACATGTTTGGCCTCAACCTCAAAGACGGCGCCTACCTGTTCTACCTCAAACCCGGATTTTTTGAGTTTGAGCGATTGCCCGCCGATGTGGACCCCGCAATCGCCCTATCAGATTACCTGCTGAAGTCCAACCCAGACGCCCATGTATCGATGTCCCTGCCCAAACGCAACAGCAAATGGCAGCTCGACCCCATGCACCTGGAGGATTTCATGGAGCGACAAGATTGGAATCCCAAGGAAGCCATCCAAAACTTCGACTTCGAAAAGCTGGTGGAAGAGGGCAAATGGGAAAAGCCGGTGGCGAATCCTAGTTCATCGTTGGCAGATCGGTCCGAGAATTTCCTCACGCACCGGGAGGGCGGACTGGCAGAGAAACTCACGCAATGGGGGAAAGACAACGCCATCATCACCCCGGAACTACAGCGATTGTTCGATACGGTGAACGCGCTGAACCTCGACGAAGGCATGCGACAGCTCCTCGATATCTCCCTCCGTAGGTACGCGCAATTGCTGGGAAAATCGGGTGGGGGACTCAATGAGTTGCTTGCGGCCGATCAGCCCATGCTGTTGATGCAACCGTTGGAGCGCGTGCATTTCAACTACGATGGCAAGCTGTTTGTGGGCGATAAAAAAGTGGAGCTAAACCCCATTTGTAGGGCCTTGTACAAACTCTTCCTAAACCATCCGGAGGGGATTGAGCTGCCCCGACTGTCAGACCACCGCGAAGAGTTGCACGGCTACTACTTGAACATGGCCACGCATACCAACCGCGAGGTGCTGGTGAAGCGGATTCACGCGCTGTGCGATCCCCGGGAAAACAGCATCAACGAAAAACTGTCGACCATCAACAAGGCCTTTGAGCGATTGCTGGGCGATCAGGTGAGTTTGCCTTATCAAATTGTGGGCATCCGCGGCGGCGCCAAAAAGATCAATTTACGCCGGGAGTTTGTGGGGTGATTGGTACAAAGTGAATTGCTTCAATAATCATTATTTTTGTTGGGATGTTGATTTTCTTAGATATTGATGGGGTAATGGTGCCAGCCAAAAGTTGGCAGCGACCGGAGATATTAGAAGATGGATTCGTTGCGTTTTCTTCAAAAGCCGTTCAGGTGCTAAAAGAAGTGTTGTCTCAAAATACCAACGCCTGCATTATGTTGACAACATCCCATAAATCGAGATTTTCACACAGTGAATGGATAGAGATCTTTCAGCGAAGAGGATTGAACGTGAATCAATTGAATTCATTGGTTGAGAATACGGAATTACTCAGTAGAAAAGAAGAAATACTCAATTGGTTTAACACCAATGAAATTCAAGAAGATTTTATCATCATTGACGATGACAAGTCACTCATTGACCTTCCAAAATTTTTCAAAGACCGATTGGTTTTAACAAGTTCCCTTGTTGGGTTGAACGCTGGTCACTGGGATGACATTAAAGCCATTGCAGATAGACAGGCTTTGGTTTTTCATTAAATTTCATCATCCGCGGCGGCGCCAAAAAGATCAATTTGTGCCGAGAGTTTTTAGGGTGATTGGTTATTGATTGAAATTGTATATTTGTATGATAAATCATACGATAAAGTCAGAATTGCATCATAATGACTGATATATCATACAAAAATTGGCGTTCAATGAGTGATAAGGCGTTAACTGTGCACGTAGGTCGCTTTGTTAAAGAAAAGCGTTTGGAGCAAAATAAAACCCAGGCCATTCTTGCTCATGATGCCGGAATTAGTCGGTCAACTTTGAGTCTTTTGGAAAAGGGTGAGACAGTTACACTTCAAACCTTGATTCAGGTTTTGCGCACATTGGATCAATTGCATGTTTTGGAAGTGTTCTCGGTTCAAACATTGGTAAGTCCAATGCTTTTGGCGAAAATGGAATTAAAAAAAAGAAAAAGAGCAAGAAGCAAGGATTCTAATAGTTCTCCAAATTCAATTTGGTAACAAAAACTGTCCGATGCACCCACAGGCATCTCCCTATCAGATATGGTTGAAAGCCTCGCCACAATCATTGATATGTTTATGTTGCGATAATCCGTAAAAACAGTTCTGTTGATTTGCGATTTTCAATTTTCAATTAGATCGAATTGGGTTGATCATTGTTGAATGAAAATGAAATACTTAGGATTGGTATTGGTGTTGTTCTGGTTGCAAAGCTGTACGGTTACAAAACGGTATCATAGTTTCGGATTTAATGTAGAATGGAATGGAGGCGGTTCTCAACATGAAACCAACGAAAGGGTTAAGGTAGATCGTTTTGATAGTAGGGGTGGAAAATCGATTAAGAGTTCCGAGGTGGTGCCAACTGAGGTAGTAAATATTTGTGTTAGTGGGCCGCAACGGTATCATGATTATAAAATCACATCGGATACGGTTGTACAAGTAAACGACTGCTTTCAAGTTGATTCAATCAGTCCGCAAGAGACTGAAGCACTAGCAAAAATGGCAAAGTTAAAAAAACGCATTGCAAAGCGATGGGGAATGTCAGTTGCAATCATGCTTGGAGCAACCGGGTTGTCTTTTACCGCAGATGCCATTGCTCACACAGAATTATCGCGTATTGGATTATGGGTGATTTTTATTTTTTATCCAATTGCTTTGTTGATTGCTTTTCTTGCCATTTTGGCTTCAATGAAATATTTGTATTTGAAAATTAGATACAACCATAAATTCAAGAAAAAGGAAACGAGAAAATCTTGATTGCAATCCTTGAAAGAATTGAGATTTGCCAGAGTTGTTGGTTGAGTAATTAGTCAGCATTACATTTGAACAAGAGCCACACTTGAAACACAACATGCAGCTATACAAACCATCATTTCATCTAGGAACCTATTTATTGGTTGCATTATTCACTGTGGCGATAAAATCACAAGCGCAAGTACGACCTTTCATTGCAATTGGTGTGGTAAATGATTGTCACGAATACAGTGGAAATACCGGAAATTTCAAGTGGGATGGAATGCCCGTCCCTATTTACGAGACGGGAAAACAAAAGGTGCTTGGTGGTTCAAGTAGTCTTGGCGCGGTGTTGCAAAACCGATTTGTAGTTGGGTTGACCCGCTTTAAAAGCTCTGTCAATGGAGATTTGGGGTTGAACCAGTATCAATCCAAATCAATGGCTACAGGTTTGACGGTTATTCCCATCATTGCCAATACCAACAATATACGCATGGGGGCAGGTCTCAATGTTAACCGCCTAAAGCAAACGGTAAGTATCACGAGCGATGCCGGTGCTTATGTCGGTGAAACCATTGGTAATACATACAGTGTGTTGGTTCCGCTGTGGTTTGATGTGAAGATGAACGATAAAACCTCCTTCATGGTCTCGCCAGCGTACGGTGTTCGTGGTGCCCTTTTTTATGATAATCTACCCGTTTGGAATGTAAGTGTGGGAATGGTTTTTACTGTGGGTGCAAATAAATAGCCCGGGTAATCCATACTAAAATCGAATGGGTTTGTGTGGTTGAAAATCATCGATTCAAGATCCCCAAAGGATGAAAAAAATGATGAGGACACCCAATAATGCGAGAATGGATGCAAGGGATAATATTACCTTCTTGTTCGACGGTTCGTCGCTCGCCTGACTCATTTTTATTGCACCAATAATGGTGAATACCAACCCAAATAGGAGCAATGGGATGCAACCTAGTATCCAAAGTACCCAGAATAAACCCTGAACGCTACCCCAACCAATCCCTACGGTGGCAGCAATCAATACACCACTGAGAAATGCAATGGAATTCAATACCACGCCGGTAATCGCAGCTGCAATTCCTGATTTTTCACTGCTCGATTTTTTATCTGTGGGCGATGGGTTCCTTGTGATTTTCGATACTTTGATCGTAGTGTCAGTAAACAACTTGTGGCTTTGATAAACAGTCTTGTTTTGGGTTTTTGTATAACGATTTTCAACGGCCGTTTTTAACTGATCCTCAACCTCTGCTACCTTCACATCGATAGGATGATTGCTTTCCTTCGATGGAATCACTGTTTTATCGAGGTGCTTTTTATTGCCTTGTACGATTTTTGGGCTGGAGGTGTTGGATTTCAAATGCCAATTCCATTGGATATTCAAACCAGTATTGTGGTATCGTTTGTTTACGGAGCAACCTTGGGTGAGCAGTACGATGAATAAGCTAAAAACAATTCTACGACGTGTAAACTGAAACATGCACAATTTTAATGGATTCAATGTTATGTATGAATGAAACTTTTGCGATAATCCGTAAAGTACAAAAGGTATTTTTGCGATTTTCCGTTTTTCATTGCTTGGAAAAATGACTAACCTTGAATCATGTTGTCCAAGGCGCTAAAATTGGTTGTGTTTCTCATGGTTGTTGGATTTTCGAGCTGTACAATTACCAAGAAATACCATTCATTTGGATATCACATAGAATCCAATTTTCTCAAGAAAGCATCGCACAGGGAAGCCAAGCCAGCAAAAATGGCGAGTGGAAATTTGGCAAATAATACAAATGCCAACAAGGTGATATTGAGCGAAGAATTACATGAAGTCACTGCGTTGCCTGAAACATCGGATGTTGTCAAGCCCGCTAAAGTGAATCTTTTTGTAAGCCCGCTAAACGTTGACGCGGATCTCGCTATTCCTGTTCATGCAGACCAAGGTGTCAAATCAGTAAATCCCAATATCGCTGAGAAAAAGAGCATTCAAAAAGCCGTAGTTACTGCGAAGAAAAAATTCAAAGAGAAGGAGAGGAAAAGGCCCAATTTTGGACTGAAAGGTTTTCTCATGCTGGTAGTTGCGTTTCTTATCATCGCACTTGGCATTGAGATATTGTCGTTTTTTCTCGTAATATTGGGCTTGTTGATATTTGCTATGGGTGCATCAGTCATCCTCTACAGTTTTATTCGACCGCGTAAGTGATGGCTGCGGCATTGGATGGGTTGTATGAATGAAACCTTTGCGATAATCCCTCAATCCCAACTATCTTCCCCAAATTTCCTGAAAACATTCTGCACATCCGGCGTATCGTACACAAACAACCGGATGCGAATTTCCCTCAGAATGAATCCAATTAATTGAGAAATGTGTTTGTTATAAATCATCAATGGCCTTGGCTTTGATGATGTTGCCGTTAATTTTATCAAGATAACTCAACGCAACGAAGCAATCTGAATCGATATGGTCTAAATGCAGGGTGATTTTTCCATTGGGAGTTTCAAATATGGTTTTGTAATTGCATTCACCACCGGCGACATACATGAACTTTAAAGTTTCATTATTCAAATTGGGATGTGATGGGAATTCCTCGATAATCTCAGTAGGTGTACCATATTTTTGGGTGAGCATGTCCTTGAGATTGCTGTAATTCCCATAAAGAGAGGCCCAATCTTCTTGTTTTGGAAACATGACTTTTATTTTGCTAACCAAATCTTTTTGTTGCAGGGTAACCACTCCGATTATGACTTTTTTGTAGGATGCAAAATCGCCTTGTAACATTGTGGCTCCGGGTTCTGTCGCTACAACAACAAATCCATTCAACTTCATTTTGGCCACATATTCATTCATCGTGCCATCGATTGGAACACCTTTAAAAAGCAAGTGCTGATTTTCGGCGGTTTGTGCGCCAAGATTTAAAGAAATAAGAATCGCCGATAAGGTTATAAATATTGCTCTCATGGATTGTTTCAAAACAAATTAAATTAATTCTTCTCAAATAATTTCTAATCCCTTCAGTTGTTTTTTCGAGTTCGATTGGGGCTTTGTTGCTTTCGAATTCAACCTAACTGTGCAAATACTTCATGATATTATTGCTCACGGCGTGTTTTAGCTGGAAACGCATTTTGACTAAATTGATGCCATCGGCTGATCGGATTTGCTCATAGCTATCCTCAATGGCAGTAATGTCACCCATATAATAAAATTCAGTCCCCTCGTCGTCATCCTTTTTAATGAATAAAGGAATACGCAGCGATTTGTTGGTTTGAAATTGCACAATCTCAGGGCTGCTTAGTGTTCTTTTGCGTTTGCTGTAATATTCCAAAACCCTGTCACTCAAAAATTTATCCTCGTAATCGTGAAAGTCCCTTTTGTTGTAAGTTACGAATATTGGACATTGGGTCTTGTCCTTGTCAAAAACATAACCGCCGACATTCTGGGCCAATGGATTCTGATCCCAGCCCAAAATTCTGAATACATCCTTCCGCGAATACTTTCCATACAAATGAAATCCATCGCAATTTTCGCCGTCATAGAATAAACGATGTTTGTGAATACTCGCATTCACAGTGTCGTTTAACAATAGTTTAAATTCTGACGTTCTTAAACCCTCCATTAAATCGATGCCTAACGACAACGTGCCGCCCAATTTATTGAATTCTATCAACTTGAAATCATTTATATCGCCAATCGCAGTTAACTTTCCGTCTTTATTCTCCGTCGCAAATCGCAAGTTTAGGTTATGAACGTACGTCCCCAAATTTTCAGCACTCAGAGAATCCGTAAATCCATTTTTCTCGTTGAAAATTACATCCACCGCCATATTACCACTAGCGGGTTGTATCTCGAAATTGTCTAGTAATGCCCTCAATATCAATGCCTCCTCTTTTCGTTTTCCATTGAGCACTTCCATCGATAACGACTCCAATATCTTCAACGATCTTTTAGATAATTTCCAATCATTGGGTAGAAGCTTGATCAAAAATCCATAATAAGATTTGTACTCCGCAACAAAAGTGAATGGGTCCCTAGATCCATGCTCAATAAAATCCATCATCAACGGTGTTCGCCCCAACTGGAATTTCAGCAATTCGAAATCCGTTTTTAAATCTTTGAACTTGCTCAAATTAGCATCATTCAACGACTTGAAAATTCTCTCCTTTGTGATCTCATCAAAATTGATGGTAGATGCCCCCGGAATCAAGTCCGAGCCATTCACCAAACATCTCCGAATCCTGTCCTTGTTGAACGACGTATCACCGTACAAAGCAATAGGCACCAAAAAGTTATTCTTGTAATTTCCGATAAAGTCCAAAACTGTCAAATACTCTTTGTTCTCGGCCTTTCGCAACCCCCGACCCAATTGCTGTACAAAAATGATTGCCGATTCTGTAGGACGAAGCATAAGTATCAAATTGATGCGTGGAATGTCGATTCCCTCATTGAAAATATCCCGACAAACGATAAAATCGATTTTGCTGGTTAAATCATTCGTTTCAAGTCTTTGTATTCCTACGGCCCTGGCAGATTCCTTGTCTTCCCCGGTCAACCCAATCGAAGGATACCCGCGCTCGCTGAGTTTCTCCGCTATGGCATAACATTCTTCTACTTTGGAGCAAAAAATCAAACCCTGTATTTCGTCTAATTCGGCGCCATATCTACCAATGGATTCGATGATTCTGTCAATCCGTTCTTCCGATACCAATAAGTTGAAATCCGCCTTTTCTTCAAGTGCTTGGCCATCTACCGTGAGGTCCGATATCCCGAAATAGTGAAATGGCGTTAACAAATCTGCCTTTAGTGCAGTATGCAACCGGATTTCGTATGCTACGTTGTGGTCGAATTTGGAATAAATGTCAAAGCCATCTGTACGCTCCGGGGTGGCGGTCATTCCCAGTAGAAACTTCGGTTCAAAATAGTCGATGATGTCGTCATACATTTTTGCTCCAGCGTGATGGCTCTCATCTATGACGATATAATCGAAATGGTCTTTGGCAAACTTGAGGCGATGTGCTTCCTTGCTTAAGGTCTGTGCAGTTGCAAACATGTAGCGGACATCCGAGTTTTTTTCACTGCCAGTATACACGCCAAAATCTGTGAGGTCAGCGTCGATGATAATCTCTTGGAACGACAACAGTGCTTTCCGAGCGATGTTCTCTCGATGTATTACGAACAACATTCGTTTGGGCGCAAAAGATCTCACGTCGAAAGCCGCCAAATACGTTTTTCCTGTCCCTGTAGCTGAAATGACCAATGCTTTGGTTTTGCCAGCATTTCGCATGTCGCTTAAATTGATCAATGCTTGATGTTGCATTGAGTTGGGTTCAGGGCGATTGCGTAAAGTATGATACTTGACCTGCGGATCTATCAGGTTTTTAACTTGTTGAGCAATGTAATATTCCTCGTAAATGCGAATAAAATCCTCGTTAACGATTACTGAATGATCTAAATCGTATTGAAATTCCTCTCTAAGTTCCTTGAGCGTTGCGCCATGCTCCAAGCTATGCAGTAAGATATTTAACTCGCGATTTACGGCCAGCGCATTTTGTGTGAGGTTGGAACTACCTACTATGAAAGATTGGTAATCTCCGTGATCGAACAGATATCCTTTGGCGTGATGACTTTGTTTCTGAACGATGCGCAATTCGATATTTTTAAATTGCAACAAGAGCTTCATCGCGCCGGGCTGGCTAAAGGTGAGATAGTCAGAAATCACAATGGTTCCTTGGATGTTCTTGTCTTGAAGTTTCAGCAACGACTGCAGAATGGTCTTTACTCCGCTGCTTGTAATAAAAGCCACGTTGAACCAGAAACTTTGACAGTTTTCTAATTCATCCAAAAGGGTAGAAAGGACTTTAATTGATTTTTGCCCGGAATTGGTGAGGATTCGGGGTGTGAAATTGCCCCTGTATTGACTGTTGTCGTCAATAAATCCATGTTGAAACCCTTCGGTTAATTTGGATTTCATGACAGTGTAATGAGTTTTTCAACGATAGGAAGATCTGCGGCGGCCCAGTCAAGATGATTCATGTCTGATGCGGACTGCCAAGTATATTCCAGATGTTCAGTCAGGGTAGGGGTTGTTTGTTCAGATTTACACAAATAGGTGTGCATGGTGAGACGAAAATCCGGGTAGGTGTGTTCAACAGTAATCAGGAAATCTAATTCATTAATCTCCATGGCTAGTTCTTCTTGGATCTCGCGAATGAGTGCATTTTCGGGAGACTCGTCTGCTTCAACTTTACCGCCAGGGAATTCCCATTTTTTTGAAATGTAATCGTATTTATTGATTCCCCGCTGAACACACAAGTATTTTCCTTTGTGTTCAATGACTGCTGCAACCACTGTGATGTGTTTCATGAATGAAATAGCAAAATACAGTCAGGAACTCGAAATTCCAGGGATGTTTGTATTATTAATGTTAATTAGAAATCCATTTTTCTTTGGAATGCCAATCTAAATTTTCGAGCAATGGATATTGAGATGTTATGCTGGGTAAAACGATCTCCTGTCCTTCAAACTGTTTGATGGAATAAGGTGAATCGTCTTCAGTGAGTTTGGGTGATACTTTTACTCGGTAACTAGAATCAATGGTTATTAATCCTCTATCGAATGCCCTGTGAAGATTGGGACAGAGAGAGATACCATTCGTAATGGTGTCGTTTTTTGAAACTGAAAACGGAACAATATGACAGGCATCAACCAATTGTGCATTAGAGCTTGTTGCGATTCTCATTTTCGAAATTGCACAGGTGTAATTATAGATTTTGGGGATCTCTCTTTTGAAAATACCACATCGGATATACAATATTTCTTGTCCCTGTTCATTGTTGTAATTACTTTCAATATCAAGAATTCGAGCTTTGTATGTATACTGATCATCATGCATTATTTGATGTTCAATTTCGTGGAGCTCTCCGTATTCGAGGGTGACATTTGATGATTCTGAAAAATAAGTTGATAATAGAAGCTTTGTTAAGGTTAGATTGGTTTGTGCATTCAACATCAAGTCCCATAATTCCTTGTCGATTTCTGCATACTGTATGTTTTCATTCAATGAGCCCAAGCTTTTAATGCTGTGAGAACTTGTTAGTGGGACAAATGCACCTGGTTTGGTTATGATTCTCCAAAACGGTTCAGACTGCATATGGAAAAATGGCAGTGCGAAATTCATTTGATGTTTGGTTGTTACCAATTTGCTCCACAGTTCCCTGAAATTCATGATGAGTTCCGGGGTAATGTAAATGCGATTTGAAGTGATGACTTTTGATTCAACAGATTTCAATATTGCCAATAATAAAATAGGTTTATGTGGAGCCCCGCCGTTTTGATATGCTCGTTTGAGTGTGCCAAATAGGCGACTGTATTTTTCTAAAAATTCCATCATATCAAATCAACGAATCCCCCTAAACCAATTCCTTGTTTCCTCGTCCTCCGAGAAGATATAACAGCCCTTCATCCCGCGGGTCATCAGTGTGCGGTAGGTGTTTTTGATGATCAAATCCAACTCCGCAGTGGCCTGCTCCGGAACTTCCTTCATGCGCTTCTTCCAGCCGAAAACGCTCTTGTCTGAACTCGCCCGCTTGCTAGGATCCGTAACCACCTTGCCATCGCGAATCAGCAAATCCGGACCAATGATCACACCCACATAGTCGATTTCCAAGCCCTGACAAGTGTGTATGCAGCCCACCTGATTGATTGAATCCTCCTTCATGATCCACAAACTGCTGTCCGATGCCAAATTCCACTGCATCTGAAATCCCTCCGCCGGAAACTCAATGTCGTAAGCCGATGCATCCGTTTTGCTGTTCCACTTCCAACAGTAGCCCGCCACCAATCGCGCCTTGGTATTGGGTTCGCCGTTCTTTGACTCAATCATCGCCCGGAGCGACGTTGCCGTATCGCATACCCCAAAATCGTAGCCAACATCGTTCAAGTCCGTGTTCGCCGTTGTCCGGATATCCAGCACATGATCCAACCAAGCCAAATAC
>JAHEMG010000151.1 GCA_024643755.1 Flavobacteriales bacterium
ACCCCTCCCGATACGCCTTTGTTGGTTAATTTACCCGTAAGAACACTTCTGGGTGTCCCTCCGAGCCACTGACCCAATTCGCTGCTCATGGTGTCAGCGCTACTGACCGACAAAGTCAACATCGCCAAGAAAAAACAAATTTCCCCAAACATAGGTGACAGCTGTTGAACATTGACCATGGGAAATAGCTCAAACAAACTTTGAAAAAACCCAAACATGTGCAAGTATGAAAGTACGGCAAAAAACAGAAATAGTCCCCCATTGGCAAGAACCTGCCAATGGTCTCGCGGCTTGTTCATTTTCTCATCACCGCCGCTGTTTTTTTGTTTTTTTCTAAGCTTCCCGACCAATGTCGCAAATCCCAAAAAAAACACCAAGGGTAAAATAGGCCATAAAGCCATGTATTGCACAGCCAACGCCAGAATCCACGCCATGGCAGCGCCTGAGGGGTTCAACCAGCCCATTTTCACAAGTAAAATAGCGGCAGCAACGGATAGTACCAAGTAAACTAATAGTGCCTCATCGCTTTGATAAAATAACTCATAATACCCATTCAGATACATACCTGAGCCAACAACCATGGCGAACAACCATGCAACCAAAGAAACAAATAAGTTATCGCTCCCTCCACTTGAAACCATTTCAATTGTTGCCAATAAAATAGAAAATAGGACCAGTTCCATGAGCTTGTGTCTCACAGATAAATCACAACATTGAAGAAAAACTGCGCTTGTGATGAGGGTAACAACACAGAAAATAAAAAATCCAAACCATGATTTTTCATCATTACCCATACTCACCTTATTGCATTGATTTCTACTGAGAAATTCATTTTTTGACACCAATCTTCCAAAAAATCCTGCTGTCCCATCGGCCAAAGCCAGCACCAAAAATGCAAAAACTGTTGCAAGGCGGAGCGTATTGAACAATGGATGTGTCTTGTCTGTAACCAAGAAAATTAGGGTGTTTAACAACGCATAGATGATACAGAAATACAGCATGCCCCAAGGTTTTCGTGCCTTTCCATTATCGGATACTTCCGTAAAACGATTTGCTCTAATGGCGATAAACACACCCACCGTGGCAAACCAAGAAACCACCACAACCAGCATGGGGGGTAAAAACCAGGAGGCCAACGCAGACAAGAAAATCACCACAATGTGAAGCACCTTTCTCAGCTGGAATGTCCAACTGGGGCGTTTCTTTTCCAGATAAAACACCAACCAGACAATCAGTCCTACCATCAAAACGGTGGCTGTGGTAAGAGGCAAATTGTGTTGCATGCATCAAATAAACACAAATATGTTGGTTTGGTTGTTACTTTGGAGGATGCTTACACTGATTTGGAAATTTTCTCGGCCCCATACCCTTATTGGTTCTAGCATAAGTATTATTTCCCTGTTATTTCTGGTATTGTATGCCTCTCCGGTTGCAACAAATATCGAGCCGAGCGACCTTTCGGCAGCAGCAAAAACGTTGATTCCGGGCTTAGATCAGTTGGGACCCAGTTTGCCAGCGCATCAAAATAAAATTACCGGCTTTATTCCTGTTGTTACTGCCAAATTGATGGCCTTTTTTGGTTTGTTATTGCCCACACTGATCGTGTGCTTGCTTTGTAATATTTTCATCACTGGGCTTAATCAGATTGTGGACGTGGAGTTAGACAAAATCAACAAACCGCATTTGCCATTGGCTTCGGGCGAGCTCACAGTTGCCCATGGCAAAACAATCGTAGCCATATGTGGTGGACTTTCGGTCTCTCTGTCATGGTTGATTCATCCGTTTTTTGGTGGTTTGATTACCTTGATTGCTGCCATCGGGGCAATGTATTCATTACCACCCATTCAGTTTAAAAAGCAACACATTTGGGCGGCAAGCGCTATCGCGTTGGTAAGGGGTCCATTGATTAATCTTGGCATTGCGTTGCATTTTTCTTTTTTACTCTTTGGTTCGTTGAACAATTCCATGGGATGGCTGCTGCCATTGGTGGTTTTTGTGACCGCCTTTAGTTTGGGGATCGCCTGGTTTAAAGATATCCCTGATACAGCCGGCGATGAGCGATATGGTTACAAAACGTTGGCGTTGGTTTGGAGTAAACAACAGGCCCTCAACGCAGGTCGTGCATTGGTTGTGTCCGCCTATGTTTTCATGGCGATGTATTGGTTTTTTATCGAGTATTGGATTGCGCGATGGAATCAATCACCAAATGTAAGTCCCAATATTCTCGCCGGATTAAGCCATATTATCTTCCTGCTTGTTTTTCTAATGCAATGCAAAAAATGCGATATTCAAAATCCAAAGAGCATCAAGCGATTTTACATGTTTTACTGGGGCTTGTTTTTTATTGAATACCTATCGCTCCCCATTTTGCTCTGCAAATAATTCAACACATCGCCAAAAAATGGCTTTTCTTTGATTTGGTGGAAAATTAAACCCCTTTTCCGGTTGGGATGCCCTAAATTTGTACAATTTTTGGAATCATGCCGAAGGACCTCTCAATCAAACACGTACTCATCATCGGCAGCGGGCCGATTATCATCGGACAAGCCTGTGAATTCGACTATTCAGGAACCCAAGCTGCCCGTAGTATTCGCGAAGAAGGCATTAAGGTATCACTGATCAATAGCAATCCCGCCACCATCATGACGGACAAGATGAATGCGGATCACGTGTATCTTCAGCCTCTTACACCCGAGAGCATCGAAAAAATTCTTCAAGAGCAGGACATTGATGCTGTATTGCCTACAATGGGCGGACAAACGGCGTTGAATTTGGCAAAAGAGTGCGATGAATTGGGTATTTGGGAAAAGTACAATTGTAAAATCATCGGCGTAAACATTGCGGCCATCGACAAAATGGAAGACCGCGAAAAATTCAGGCAGTTGATGGTTGAATTGGGTGTAGGGGTTGCGAAAAGTCAAATAGCCAACAGCTTCTTAGAAGGAAAAGAAATTGCCCAGCGCATCGGTTTTCCTCTCGTAATTCGTCCGAGCTATACCCTTGGCGGAACCGGCGGAGCAATCGTTTATAAGAAGGATGAGTTTGATCGAGCCCTCCAATATGGATTGGAATCAAGTCCCGTTCACGAAGTTTTGGTTGAGCAGGCTGTATTGGGTTGGAAGGAATACGAATTTGAGCTGTTGCGCGATAGCAAGGATGACATCGCAGTAATCTGTACCATTGAGAATTTTGACCCAATGGGCATTCATACGGGTGACTCCATTACCGTGGCTCCTGCTATGACATTGAGCGATACTGCCTTTCAGCGTATGCGCGATATGGCGTTCAAAATGATGCGAAGTATGGGTGTATTCGCCGGTGGATGTAATGTTCAGTTCAGCGTAAATCCTGAAGATGAAGAAATTATCGCCATCGAAATCAACCCCCGGGTAAGTCGGAGTTCTGCACTTGCCTCAAAAGCCACAGGCTATCCCATCGCCAAAATTGCAGCAAAATTGGCCATCGGATACTACTTGGATGAGTTGAAAAACCCCGTAACCAAAACCACCAGCGCCTTTTTTGAGCCTGCCTTGGATTACGTAATCGTTAAAATACCCCGTTTCAATTTCGATAAATTTCATGGTGCCGAGACCCGTTTGGGTTTCCAAATGAAATCTGTGGGTGAGGTTATGGCGATCGGTAGAAGTTTTCAAGAAGCGCTTCAAAAAGCATGTCAGAGTCTGGAAATCTCCCGTCATGGATTGGGTGCTGACGGCAACAAAGTGAGCCGAAATTTGGAAGAGCTTGTTCATGGCATGGAACATGCCAGTTGGAACCGTGTTTTCCAAGTGAAAGACGCTTTGGCACTTGGCGTTCCTATCAGCAGCGTACAAAAAATCACCCGCATCGATCGTTGGTTCTTGGAGCAAATTGCTGATTTGGTTAAAACAGAAACTGAAATTCGCAGATATAACCCCGAAAACATCCCGGCGTCATTGTTAAAAATCGCCAAGGAAAAAGGATACAGCGACGAACAAATTGCTTGGTTGATGGGTGGCAATACTACAGCGGATCAAATTTGCGACAAACGTATGTCATTGGGTATCCGTCGCGTCTACAAAATGGTAGATACTTGTAGTGCTGAATTCCCCAGTCCTACAAACTATTTCTACTCAACATTTGATGGCGAAAACGAAAGTATCGTTAGCGATAAAAAGAAAATTTTCGTTTTAGGCAGCGGACCAAATCGCATCGGTCAAGGAATTGAATTTGATTACAGCTGCGTGCATGGCATTATGGCTGCAAGAGAATCAGGCTATGAAGCCATCATGATCAACTGTAACCCAGAGACGGTGAGTACCGACTTTGATATGGCAGACAAACTGTATTTCGAACCTGTTTATTGGGAGCATTTGTGGGAGTTGATTCAACATGAGAAACCCGAAGGGGTGATTGTGCAGCTTGGAGGACAAACCGCACTTAAACTGGCTGAAAAACTGCATGAAAAAGGGATTAAAATCATCGGTACTAGCTATGACAACATGGATATCGCCGAGGATAGAGGTCGTTTTAGCGATATGCTAGCGTCATTGAACATCCCTTATCCAAAGTTCGGTGTTGCATTGGACGCTGAGGAAGCCATAAAAATTGCCAATGAAGTAGGTTACCCTGTTTTGGTTCGTCCGAGCTATGTTTTGGGCGGTCAAGGAATGGTGATTGTAATTAACGATGAGGATTTGGAAAAAGCCGTTGTGAAACTGCTGGGCGATTTACCTGGAAACCGTGTGTTAATTGATCACTTTTTAGACCGAGCTGAAGAGGCGGAGAGCGATAGTATTTGTGATGGAGACGATGTACATATCTTAGGAATGATGGAACACATTGAACCTGCTGGTATACATTCAGGAGATTCTAGTGCTGTGTTGCCTCCATTCTCTTTGAGTGAATCTGTTCAGAACCAAATGATCGAATACACAGAGAAATTGGCTCACGCCCTGAACATTCGGGGATTGATGAACATACAGTTCGCCATCAAAGACGAAAAGGTTTACGTAATTGAAGCCAATCCAAGGGCGTCTCGTACCGTTCCATTCATTTGCAAAGCATACGATTTTGCATATGTTAACATGGCTACCAAAGTCATGCTCGGTGCAAATAAAATTAAGGATTTCACCATACCTAACAGACCTGCCGGATACGCTATCAAACAGCCGGTATTTAGCTTTAATAAGTTCCCAGGTGTAAGTCGCGAATTGGGACCTGAAATGAAGAGCACTGGAGAGAGCATCTTGTTCATCAAAGACTTAAAAGATTCCGCCTTCCGCGAATTGTA
>JAHEMG010000158.1 GCA_024643755.1 Flavobacteriales bacterium
TTGGTTTACGCCTTGTATGAATACTTGAATGAAATATGTGATCGCAACTGGGGAGCGCTCATCTTCGGCGATTATGAGGCCGTGTTTCCCTTGCCCATGAAATCAAAATGGGGCATTACCTACATTGTTCAACCCATCTTTTGCCAACAACTCGGTGCCTTTGGCTCAAACAAGAACATATCAACCCAAGCGTTTATTGACGCCATCCCCCGAAGATTCCTGCGTGTTCGATTACAATTGAATCCCTATTTTGATGTTGATTCTCCTCCATCATCGCCGACCAAAATCAATTTCATTTTGCCTTTGTCTTCGCCACCTACATACAACAAAGATTGTCGAAAAAACCTGGCTACACTCGCGCAGTTGCCCATCGTTTATGCTAAAGACGACGTGTCGTTCACTGATGCAATTTCGGTATACAAATCGGCCTGGGGTGGTGTGAACACACAATTGCATAACGAAGATTATATGCGTTTCGAGCGTGCTTGTTGGGCCATAAAAGAATCTACCGGTGCCGCTTTTGTCATCTCCGCCAAAAACGAAACCACCCAATGTTTACTGGGTACTGCCATCCTATTATCACATCCAAGGATCGCGGAGAACCAAGAGTGCCATTTCCACTACGTTTGCGCTGGACCAACCGCAGCAGGAAAAACGCTAGGCATCATGCATGGAATCATCGACCATGTTATTCAAACCCATCAAGGCAAAAATCGATTTTTCGACTTCGAAGGCAGCAGCATCCCCAGCGTTGCTTCGTTTTACAAGAAGTTTGGTCCTACCGACAAACCATTTTTCCTCTTCAAACGAGGCATTTAATTGTTGTTTTTGGCATCGGCTGACTAAGTGCTCATGGTGTATCTTCGCAACATGAACCCATGGATTCAAGCTGCGCGTCTGAGAACATTGCCATTGGCTTTGTCGGGCATCATACTTGGTGCTGCCATTTCACATTTGTGCATGGAGGGCCAGTCGGCTTTCGCTTATCAAGAAGGACAGGCCTTGGCTTCACCTTGGTTGATCTTTTTCTTGGCTTTGATCACTGCCACTTTACTGCAGGTCGTGAGCAATTATGCGAATGATCTTGGCGATTTTTCAAAGGGGACAGACGTAGTGGCTCAACGAAGCGATAGGGCTTTGGCCTCTGGTAAAATCACACCCCAAGCGATGAAGCGCATGCTCATTGTCTTGGTTTTGGTCACCTTCATTTGCGGCACATCTCTCATTGCTTTGGCAGGATTATTTGATGCGCACAATGGTTGGTATTTATTGGCCACGGGTGTATTGGCCATCTTTGCGGCATTGGGATATACTTTGGGCAAAAATGCCTATGGCTATTGGGGTTTGGGCGATTTATCTGTGGTGGTATTCTTTGGTCTAGTTCCTGTGTTGGGTATGGGTTTGCTGCAAGGATTTTTTTACGATGCCGCTTCAAGTCGGTATTTTGATGTCTTTCTGATGGCTGGTTTGGGATTGGGTTTATTAAGTGCTGCAGTTCTAAACGTCAATAATTATCGTGATTTACTCTCCGACCAATCCATGGGAAAGAAAACGTTAGCGGTTCGATTGGGCGCCTCAAAAACGTTGTTTTATCACCGCATTTTGTTGTTGCTGGGCGGTTCGCTGATACCGTCTTCCTTGTTGATTTTTGAAAAGCGCTATTTTGAATGGCCTGAACTTTTGGGTTCACAGTCTATCTTTTTACTGGGGATTTTCTCTCCCGTTTTCATCCAACTTTCAAGTCATTTTCAAGGCGTAAAAGCGGCCAATCCCGGAGATCGCGAGTTGCTCAATAAGCAATTGAAAAAGCTATCGCTCACCATTTTGGCGATGGTTTTGATCTATGCCCTAATGACGTTTTTGATCATCGATTTCTTGGGGCCAGACAAAGATTAGTAACGATGAAAATTCGGCTCGAACCCAAATCCATGGAATTCCTGAAACCGGCAAAAACGAGTCGGGGGGAATACACGCAAAAAACCAGTTTTTTGTTGTCGCTTCAAGACAGCAACTACACAGGTTGGGGCGAGGCTGCGCCGTTGGGCGATTTGAGTACTGATGGAAAAATAGACTTTCAAGAGATATTGGCCCATTATTGGGATGCGGAGTTAACAGCCACGCACATTGCAGAATGGCTATTGCGCTGGGAGCCGGGATCGTCTGAAGCCCTGCCAAGTTTACGGTTTGCTTTGCACTCAGCATGGAAAAACCTAACCTATCAACAATCAAAAGGACAAGTACCGCAATCATCGGAAATTCATTGGGTTGACAATGCATTTACCCAAGGAAAGCGGGGTATGAAAATCAATGGGCTGGTTTGGATGAACGGGATTGACGCGATGTATGACGAGGCGATGGCGAAAGTAGCGGCCGGGTTTCGGTGTGTAAAGTTAAAAGTCGGGGCCCTAGATTTTAACGAAGAATGCAAACTAATTGAACGCATTCGCAAATCGCACAGTGCTTTTTCGTTGGAGCTACGTTTAGATGCAAATGGTGGATTTCGCGATGACGAGGCCCTTGAGCAGTTGACTGAATTGCAGCGATTCGAAATTCATTCCATTGAACAACCTGTAATGGCTGGCAGTGAGGTGTTAGACAAAATTTGTAGACTCAGCGCGATTGACGTTGCCTTGGACGAATCCTTGATTGGACTGCATCCCAGCAATCGCGGTGTGAACGAATTGTCGGGCGATGCTTTGTTGACTTGGGCCAAACCCAAATACATCATTTTGAAACCAACGCTATTGGGTGGGACAGATTTGGCCGATTTATGGATTCAATTAGCCCAAAAACACGCAATAGGTTGGTGGAGCACGAGCGCTTTGGAGGGCAATATCGGACTTGCAACGATTGCACAATGGGTGTCTCAATATCAACCGTCATTGCCTCAAGGATTGGGAACGGGCCTATTATTTAAAGACAATTTCACACCATTCACGCGGGTAGACGGCGAAACGTTGTGGTACAATAAAACCGGATTATGCAATTAGAATTACCGAAGCGCTTCGTTGAGCAACTCCACGCAACACTTCCCAGCAGTGAAGTACATCCATTGTTAGAGTCGCTTCAGGAAGTTTCTCCTGTGAGTATCCGATTAAACCGCAGCAAGGGCATCGACCCTAGTTCATTCGAAGAAGGTGTGCTGGGTGAAGCGATACCGCATTGTGGAGATGGGTTTCTCCTGCATTCACGTCCTTCATTTACAGCAGATCCCGCTTTTCACGCCGGTGCCTATTATGTTCAAGAGGCCAATAGCATGATTATTGGGGAGTTGGTGAAGCGCCTCATCACGCAATTTGATCCAGGGGCGGTAGTCTTAGACCTTTGTGCATCACCCGGAGGAAAAAGCACACACATTGCTTCACAATTGAGACCGGGAGATTTACTGGTTGCGAATGAAGTGATATCGGGCAGAACGGGCACTTTGATAGAGAATCTTTGTAAGTGGGGACAGGGCAATCACGTGGTAACATCTGCGGATGCCAAATTGCTGGGAGAGCTTCGTGGGTTATTTCAAATTGTGGTGGCCGACATGCCTTGTAGTGGTGAAGGGATGTTTAGGAAAAACCCCGACTCTGTGCAGGAGTGGAGCGCAGACAACGTGGTTTTATGTAGTTCGCGACAGCAGCGCATCGCCCATGATATTTGGCCCAGTTTGGCTGAGGGGGGTATCATGATTTACAGCACGTGCACGTACAACCGAGAGGAAAACGAAGACAACATCAATCACATTGTGGAGACGATGGGTGCCGAAATTATGGAATTCGACTTCCCTGAATCCTTGGGTATTTTTGAGCTTGAGCCCGGTAAATATCGGATGCTACCCCACAAAACATTGGGTGAGGGGTTCTTTTTTACCCTATTGAGAAAAACAGAAAAAACCCGCTTGTCGCTACCCAAAGCTGCCAAGATGAAACCCGTGAAACAGTTGCCATCATTCTTGGGTAACACATTTATGGGATATGAGTTGCAAGATGGTTTGATGGTTGTGCGCAGCGGAGATTGGTTAGATTATTATCCCAACTTACCGGCGCTTTTGCCATCCGTAAAACAAACAGGGGTGAATGCTGGTTTGATGAATAAAAACCAATGGAAAATCCATCCCGAGTATGATTTGTTGGCGAACAAAACGGTGGATTATCCCACCATTCCGTTGAATATTGACCAGGCGCTTGACTATTATAAAAGGGCATTTTTACCGATTCCCGGACAGCCCAAAGGGGTCGTGGGTTTGCGGTGGAACGGACTTTCTGTGGGCACAGCAAATGCAGTTAACCACGGATTAAACAATTTGTGGCCAATGCACTGGCGGATATTGCAATCACAAATGCAAGCCAATACGTTGTTGCGAGAAAAATAATGGTCGACAGGAATTGTCGGAGTGGGAATGTTGCTACTACTTGGGTGCTTTGGGTTTGATGCGTTTCAACCGATCCACGTAATTCATTTCTTTTTCGGTTAAAAAACGCCATTTGCCGCGACCCAATTTTACTTTGTCGAACTCTCCCAAAAGCACTCTATCCAGGGCAGTTACTTCGTAGCCAAAATGTTCAAACATTCTTCGCACGATACGGTTTCTACCACTTTTAATTTCAATTCCCAAGACGGTGTCTTTTCCTTCTTCAACAAATCCACACTGTTCAAACGCCATCATACCATCTTCCAATTCAACCCCTTCTACCAATTTCAACATGTGCTCTTTGGTGGGTTTTCTATCGAGGGTAGCGCGGTAAACTTTTTTGATTTCGAAGCTTGGGTGCATGAGTTTTTGTGTCATGTCGCCATCATTGGTCAACAACAAAACCCCTGTGGTATTTCTATCAAGTCTTCCGATGGGATAGATTCTCTCTTTGCCAGGAAGATCAATCAGTTCCATCACGGTTTTTCTGCCTTCTGGGTCATCGGTTGTGGTGATGAATCCTTTGGGCTTATTCATGATGATATAAACTGGCTTCTCGGGGATCACATTGCGATTTTCCACTTTGATTTTGTCGTGGGGTTTCACTTTGGTTCCGAGCTCAGTTACTACCGTGCCATTGACACTCACAAGTCCTTGTAGAATCAATTCATCGGCTTCTCTTCTTGAACAGATACCGCTATTGGCGATGTACCGATTTAATCGGATCTCATTGCTTTTAGCGTGTTCGGCGCCTTTTTCTAGGTTGTTCGATACGCGATTGAATTCTCTTTTGCTGCCTTTAAAACCTTTGGGCGTATCTGCACGCTCTGCTTTTGGAATACCGTAGGTTTTTGGCGTTTCGGG
>JAHEMG010000177.1 GCA_024643755.1 Flavobacteriales bacterium
TTGATTTTCGAAAATCAGAACAACGTGCCTACGGTGGTTGGAAACGACAAAGACGTGTTGGGGAATGCGCGTACCTTGGTGAAATCGGATCGAGGCAGCACAGAGAGTTACTTTGATTTGGGGGCAGTGAAAACCAATTTTAGCATTGCGTCTCAAATTTGCTCGGGGTATGAGGGGAAAGTAAATGTGACAGTGAAAAACAACTACACCGATACTGCCTATAAGTTTTATGTAGCGTATGCCTTAAACGGGGTAGTAACCCGTCAGCTAGTAACAAGCAAAATTTTGCCGAAGGATTCCTTGTCTGTTGATTTTACGGTGCCATTGAAGATCAATGCGCCTGGCAATGCGGTGATCCAAATTTTTGTGGAGGGATACGATGACAATCGGAAAAACGACACGCTAACGTTTAAAACGTTTGTGAAATCTGCTCCCGGGGGTGGTTATTATGAGTTTTCTGCCAAGACCCAAGCTGGGAATAATCCGGTGTATCAGCGGGGAAAACCGTTGGATATTACGGTGGTGAATGTGCCGGTGATTTATGATGTGAAAGCCCCGCGGATTTATACGAATGCTCAGTACGGCAGTGGTAGCTCATCGAAGTGGATAGCCAGTGTTACGGCGATTTCTCCGAGCGGTCGCGCCGTGACGGGTGCAACCCTCACGGCGCCGACCGCCTCGGCCGACCTAGAGGTACAATTCAAAACCAGCGATGCCGGATTGGAAGACAGCTTGGTGACAATCTTGCTGAAAATCTCGGATCTAAGCAATGGTTGTGATACCATACTCAAACGACAAGTATTCATCTATCCTTCCGTTACCGCTGATTTTTCAGTGCCCGCGAAAGTTTGTGTGGGTGATACCATCCAGTTTGTCAATAACTCAAAATACAAATCGGGCTATGTAGAAAATTTCTGGAGCTATGGTACTGGTGATCCCGCCGATACCTCCAACCTGGTAGATGGCGAATTTATCTTCAAAAAAGCAGGAAATTACACGGTGAAGCTCCGCGGAACAACCAACCCCTACGGGTTTGTATTTGAAAAATCTGTGGTTGTGGCGGTCAATGCCATTCCACAAGCGAAATTCACACGCCAAAATGCCTGCGTGGGCGAATCAGTTCAATTTGTCAATCAAACCACCCCCACCACCGCCAAAATGTATTGGGATTTCGGCGACGGCAAAGGGTTTGTGTTAAACAACAATGCCAATATCGCCCTCAATTATGGCGCTGCTGGAACCTATGTGGTAACCCTGAAAGCCAATATCTCGGGCTGCGAAGCCACAGAGACCCAAAAAGTATATCAATTTGTGGTGCCCAAAGCGTCGTTCGCGGTGATCAGCGGTCGCTGCGATGGTCAACCATTTACATTCCAAAATAACAGTAGCATCTCCACAGGAACCTTCGGCAGTAAGTGGTTTTTTAACCACCCCGATAGCAACAGCAATGACCCCAGTCCCAAATACAATTTCAATACGTCTGGTAGCAAATCGGTGAAGTTGGTGGTGAAATCTGAGTTTGGTTGCAAAGATTCACAAACCCGCACAGTCACCGTTTTTGAATCCCCCAAAGTGGCATTCAGCTATGATGCAACCTGTATTCGCACCGCCACCCAATTTACCAACCAAACACCTGCTGTAGCCGGTGCAGTACCCAATTATACCTGGCAGTTTGGCGATGGGAAATCCTCCACCGCGGCATCGCCCAAGCACAATTGGTCTTCTTTAGGACAATCCACCGTAAAATTGAAAGTGAAACTTGATAACGGTTGTGAAGATTCGCTGTCTAAAACCGTAGATGTATTGATTCAACCAACGGCCGATTTCCTGGCATCGCCCATATGCTCTGGTGAGGAGCTTTCGTTCTTGAACAAAAGTACCACCGCCTCTGGTACCATGTCTTACAGTTGGGAATTTGGCGATAATTCTACCTCAACCCTGGAAAATCCCAAAAAGCAGTACAGCGTGAAACAAACTACTGCTTACAATGTCACCTTGGTGGTGCGACTGAAAGACGGTTGCGCTGATTCAATCACGAAAGCGGTCACTGTGCAGGAATTGCCCAGAACCTGCGATTTCGTGGGTACACCCGATTATCAATTCGCGTTTTACGGTTTGTCGTTGGAACCTGCAGATGATTTGATGGTTGCGGGCGGACAGTCGGGCATCGATTACACGTGGACGGTTGCGGGTTTGGGCATTAAGAACTCCAAAGACCTTGCGGCCAAGGTAAATTACGATTTGCAGCAAGATGGTGTATATACCGTTACCCTGAAATCGGTGGTGAGAACCACGGGTTGTGAGTGCAGCAAAACGAAGCAAGTGGTGATGGATCGTGCGGCTGTTACTGGCAGCGATATCGCCCAGATTCAGGTATATCCCAATCCGGTGAAAGATCAATTGTGGGTGAAAATTCCCCAAGGTTTTGCCAACGCCAAATACGTTGTTTGGAATGCAGTGGGCGCCAAAGTCATGGACGGTCAGGTGGATGGATCAGGCATATTTTCCATTGGCTTGCCAACCCTTTCATCAGGCATCTACACCCTAGAATTGATTGGAGCGCAGCAATCAGAAAAGGTTAAGTTTATCTTCGCGGGTCAGTAAGTATCGCAGCACTCAAATGAAATCGCTCAGAGAAAAAGAGAACCTCCACGTGGTGTTTTGGCTCATCAAAGATTTTGCCTGGCTCATGCATTTTCGTACGCTGGGCATGGCGATGGCAGTGCCTACGATTCTGTTGTCGCTGTGGATCACTTGGAAGAGTTATAGATCATCGGTATCTGACTTTTACCACAATTTGGCCATCAGTTGCTGGATTTTTGGCAATGGCATCTGGATGACGGGCGAGTTCTATTTCAACGATGAGATTCGGGAAGTGGCGATGCCATTTTTTGGCGCCGGTTTGGTGGTTGTGGCTTATTTCTACAGCTGGGTCAATGTGAGGGCGAAGAAAACCAACGGCGAATAAAACAAAAAGGCCCCTATGCAAGAGGCCCAATTGCTAACTATAACCCATGAACAACTACACTACCGCTTGTGGCAGACGTAGAATTGTTTAAATTGAGATTCGCTCAGCGTGGATTGAATGGTTTCCAACGCGCTGCGATAATTCACTGACAGCATAGACAAATTTTTATTGGCATTTCGTTGCCTGCTAAATGCATCAATGAATGTGGTTTGGTATTGTTTCATTTTGTTTTGAAACGTTTGATTATCAATGTTTCCGCGCTGAAGCGAGTCGATGTCGGCAGCGATGCGCGATTGGTATTGGGATTTCAGGTCGACGAACAGCTGATATTCATCGTTGAGAATGGGCTTTTGTTTGTTTGCGTAGTCCTCCAGCGTTTCTTCCAATGTTTCGCGTTGCGATTCGCTGAGATTTAAATTTTGCAGGCATTGTCCGAAGCCATTCGCTTTCAAAAAATCGTTGTTACAGGCCTTTTTCCAAGGGTGGTTTTGGGCGCTGGTGTCTAATTTTACTAGGGGTTCTAAGTGTTGTTCATCAACAAAGTAATCGGCACTGAGGGCCAAATTCTCGATGCTAATGGATGCAGCGGTTAGGTCGATGCTGCTCTGAATTTGTTGTGTTTCATTTTCTGCTTGCACCACCAACGCGGTAATTTTATCGGTTGCGCTGGGTGGAACAATGGAATCATCGCCGCAGCTGCTTGCGAAAATGAGTATGGCAATGGCTATGGCGCAAGGGTAAAAGATGTTTTTCATTTCAGAAATCACAGTGCCACAAACACAGGATTTGGGTTTTACCCCCCAAAAAAATCGGAAAATGTTGATTGAATTGCCTTGAAATCATGGAGATAGCGCGGTTTTGACGCGGTTGTGATCGATGCTTTGCTTGGGTAGGGGGATTGCGAAACATAGATTACCTTTGCAGTTCAACGCCAAATCAATGGATACAACAGTGTATGTTCCGAAGAACAAGGTTAGGGTGGTTACCGCCGCCAGCTTGTTCGATGGTCACGATGCCGCAATCAACGTAATGCGCCGCATCATTCAGTCAACCGGTTGTGAAGTGATTCACTTGGGTCACGATCGCAGTGTGCAGGAGGTGGTGGAGACCGCCATTCAGGAGGATGCCAACGCCATCGCGATGACCAGCTACCAAGGCGGTCACAACGAGTACTTCAAATACATGTATGATTTGTTGAAGGAAAGGGGTGCCGAACACATCAAGATTTTTGGTGGTGGTGGCGGTGTGATTTTGCCTGAAGAGATCAAAGAACTCATGGATTATGGCATTACGAGGATTTATTCACCCGACGATGGCCGGGCGATGGGTTTGCAAGGCATGATCAATGATTTGGTGATGCAGGCCGATTATCCCACTGGTGCGCAACTTCAAGGCGAAGAAAAGAAATTAAATACGGGTGTGCAGGCCAAATTGGACATCGCACGATTGATTTCGGCGGCGGAAAATTACCCCGATCAAAATCAGGCCGTGTTGAACGATTTGCGCAGTCAAGCCAAGTCGATCAAAACCCCCGTTTTGGGCATTACAGGTACCGGCGGCGCGGGCAAAAGTAGTTTGGTGGATGAGTTGGTGAGAAGGTTCCTCGCGGATTTCCCGGAGAAAAAATTGGCCATCATTTCCATCGACCCATCGAAAAGAAAAACAGGCGGTGCCTTGCTGGGCGATCGCATTAGAATGAATAGTATCAACCACGACCGTGTGTACATGCGTTCGATGGCAACCCGTCAGGCCAACTTGGCGTTGAGTTCGCACGTAGACGATGCGGTGAGCATTTTGAAGGTGGCGGGCTATGATTTGATCGTGGTGGAGACCAGCGGAATCGGACAGAGCGATACCATGATCACTGAACACAGCGATGTGGCTTTGTATGTAATGACGCCCGAATATGGGGCCGCTACGCAGTTGGAGAAGATCGATATGCTCGATTATGCCGATGTGGTGGCGTTGAATAAGTTTGATAAGCGCGGGGCTTTGGATGCATTGCGCGACGTGCGTAAGCAGTTCCAACGGAACCACAAATTGTTTGAAACTGAGGTGGATCAGATGCCGGTGTTTGGCACCATCGCATCGCAGTTCAACGATCCGGGGATGAACAGTTTGTATCGCACATTGATGGATACCATCGCCCAGAAAACGGGGGCGGCCTTGGGTAGCGAGTATG
>JAHEMG010000178.1 GCA_024643755.1 Flavobacteriales bacterium
CTCACTACGAACCAGAATACGTAAACCAGGATACAAACATCCGCAACCTGCAAGGTATTGTTATGCAAAGACCTTACTTGCGTAATGCTGATGTTAAGTTCCGTAAGCGTGTTTGGAGAGTGATTGATTTGCGTCAGAAAATGAATCGTTCTTGGACTTGGCCCAAGAATCCAATTTCTCAAGTGTTTTGGGAATTGGGTACCAAGGGACTTGTTCGCGCCTATGCTACAGATTCATTTAACCGTGTAATCACCCCGGAGGATATCATCCGTGCTACGGCTGAAATTATCACCACTTCTAAGCAACGTCCTGGATCTGATGATCCCACCGACTTGGTAGATACTTCATTCCCTGAATATTTCTCTTGGGATTTGATTCAGAAGTTTGAAATCATGGAAGACTGGGTTTTCGATTATAAGCATGGTGAGTTTAAGCCAATTATCATTGGAATCGCACCGATTCAGCCCAAGAATATCATGGGTCAGACGTATGATGTTAAACCTTTTTGGTTGAAAATGGATGATTGCCGTCCAACGCTTGCGAAAGCTGAAGTATTCAATAGGTATAACGATGCAATGCGTTTAAATTGGGATCAACATATTAATCATCATAGATTATTTGATAGTTATATAGTGAAAACCTCTGAATGGGATGATAGATATATTAATCAGAAGGCTGAATATAAACAAGATGGTTTAGCTTCCCTTCTACGTGCGGATGAAATCAAAAATGACTTGTTCATTTTCGAACATGATTTGTGGGAGTATTAAGCCCTCATTAGAAGATAATTAATCAAAAAACCCTGGTCAAATGGCCAGGGTTTTTTGTTGGTAGTGTATCGGTTGTTTTCCGATTAATTCATGTTTCACTTTGATTTTCCTTTAAAATAGCGTATTTTTGCCGTTCGTTTTAGTAACGATGTACGACAAGGCGGAAGATCTGAGTATTGAGTTTGTCAAACTGAAAGATGGCAAACATGATTTAAGCTTCCGGGTTGACGAGACGTTCTTTGAATCATTGGGAAGTTCTGAAATACAGAAAGCCGATGTACATGTAGCTGTTGAGGTTGACAAGAATGTCAATTGGATGCATGTTCGTTTGGCAATCAGTGGGAGCTTGACTGTAGATTGTCACCGTTGTTTGGTGGCGTTACCCATGGATATTATCACCAAGTATTTGTTGATAGTGAAATTGGACAGTCAGGAAGAAGCTACAATGGATCATGAAGACGAAGGAGTAGAGTTGATCTACTTACGTCCCCATGAGTTCACTTTGAGTATTTCTCAGCCCGTTTACGAGACCAGCTTGTTGGCGTTGCCAATGATCAGGAATTGTGACGAGATGGACATCAAACCTTGTGATGAGGCAATGATACAAAAACTAGAAACGCTTAACAGCGAATCAGCCACAGATGAAGTGGTGGATCCGCGTTGGGAAAAATTGAAACAACTAAAAAACCTATAATAAGGAAATGGCACATCCTAAACGAAAAATATCGAAAACCCGTCGCGACAAACGTCGTACACATGACAAAATTGAAGTGCGTCCTATGATCGCAGATCCAGTAACTGGTGATGTTTCATTGTACCACAGAGTTAACTTGGAAACTGGAATGTACCGCGGCCAGAAGGTAATGAAGGGTCGCAACGATAGTTAACAATGAGAATTGGTGTTGACGCCATGGGTGGGGATTACGCCCCATTAGAGGCAGTCAAAGGTGCCTCTCTTGCAGCTTCTTCGCTTGCAGGTGTTGAGTTGGTTTTGTTCGGTTCAAGATCAGCAATAGAGGAAGTATGCATTGCAGAAGGCATCAATATTAATCAATTTGAAATTGTAGATACTCCTGACGTAATAGAAATGGCTGAGCACCCCGTGAAAGCGTTGGTGTCTAAACCAAATTCTAGCATCGCTCAGGGTTTTCTGCATTTGGCACAACACAAAGTAGATGCCTTTCTCAGTGCTGGTAACACAGGCGCCATGCTTGTTGGTTCTATTCAGTACTTGAAATTGGTGGATGGATGCGATCGTCCTTGTTTGACGGCCGCCATTCCCCGGGTCGATAATCGTCCCGGATTGTTACTTGATGTTGGAGCCAATGCTGATTGTAAGCCAGAACACTTAGAGAAATTCGCCTTGTTGGGAAACTTGCTTTATTCTATGATGTATAAAGTTGAGTCGCCCAAGATTGGCTTATTGAACATCGGTGAAGAAAGCGAAAAGGGCAACCTACTAACCAAAGCAACGCATCAGTTACTTTCACAAACCCAAGGCATTCAGTTTGTGGGCAACGTGGAAGGCAGAGATATCTTCGGTGATACGGCTGATGTTGTTGTTTGCGATGGTTTTAGTGGTAATGTGATCATCAAATTGTGCGAAGGTATTTACTATCGTTTGGTAAAGCGAGGCGTACAAGACGATTACCTAGACCAATTCAATTTCAAGCACTACGGAGGTTCTATGGTGTTGGGTGTGAATGCGCCAGTGATTGTTGGACATGGTATCACCAAAGCCGAGACCTTCGTTAAAATGATTGAGCTAGCACAAGAAACGGTTCAATCTCAACTGACCAGTAAAATTCAAAAGGCGATGAGTCGTTTCATTGCCTCTCAAGCAGAAACAGCTACGCAACAACCATGAAAATAACCGCTGCCATTACCGCCGTTGGAGGCTATGTACCCCCAAAAATTCTTTCCAATGCTGATTTGGAGAAAATGGTTGACACCAACGACGAATGGATTCGTGCCCGTACAGGTATTGTAGAGCGACATATTTTGGATGAGCCCGGAAAAGCGACATCCGATTTGGCGGTAGGAGCAATCCTTCCCATGCTGAAGAAAAAAGGCGTAGATCCCTCTGAAATCGAATTGATTATTTGTGGTACTGTAACCGGAGATTACGTATTTCCAGCAACTGCGAACATCATTGCCGATAAAATTGGTGCTGTCAACGCTTGGGGATACGATGTAGGTGCTGCCTGCAGTGGTTTCTTGTTTGCCTTGGTAACAGGATCTCGCTTCATTGAATCTGGTGCACACAAGAAAGTTCTTGTAGTAGGTGCCGATAAAATGAGCGCTATCGTGGATTATACAGACCGCAATACCTGTGTGTTGTTTGGCGATGGTGCAGGTTGTGTCCTACTAGAACCTACTACCGATGGAATGGGAATTCAAGATTCAATCACCAAAGTGGATGGTAGCGGTCGCGAATTTTTGATTCAAAAGGCTGGTGGATCTATGTTGCCACCAAGTCATGATACCGTGGATCAACGCTTGCACTATGCATACCAAGAAGGAAAAACCGTGTTCAAATTCGCGGTTACCCGGATGGCCGACGTGAGTTATGAAATTATGGAGCGCAATCAACTGAAGGCAGATGATATTGCCTGGTTGGTGCCTCACCAAGCCAATTTGCGCATCATTGATGCAACCGCAGATCGTATGGGCTTGGATAAAAACAAGGTGATGATCAACATCCAAAAGTATGGCAATACCACGTCAGGTACTTTGCCGCTTTGTTTATGGGAATGGGAGAGCCAATTGAAAAAAGGCGATAACCTCATTTTGAGCAGCTTTGGTGGTGGCTTTACCTGGGGTAGTATCTACCTCAAATGGGCTTACGATACCGAAGCTTAATCAATCCTTAATTCTTTGTAATATAGCGCGATAGATATAATCGCCACCTTTGCTTTGTCCCCCACAAAAGCCTGTTTCCACACAGCTATATTGACTGTGCGCTGTCAAAAACTGTGAAATATTGTCCTCATTTTCTGCCTTAAAAACAGAACAGGTGAGGTAGACCAAATATCCGCCGGTGATGACACTATCTGCAAGCTGTTGTAAAATGGCTTGTTGCTTTTGGGCATACATCGCGATTTCAGGGAAGGTGAAAAAGTGCAAATTTTCTGGATTCCGTCGCCAAGTGCCGCTACCTGAGCAGGGTACATCGGCCAATACAATGTTTGCACGAATTGAATTCGTACCTTGTGTTAAGTCGCAAACATGGGTTTTGGGCGATTTCAATTGGTGCAACTGAAAGCGTTTTTGTAGGTTTTCCAAGATGTTTTTTCGGACATCCGAACAGGTAACCTGTGCTTGTGGGTGATTTTGGAGTAAGGTTAAGCTCTTACCGCCAGCACCTGAGCAACAATCCCAAAGTGTATGATCTGCATTGCAAAGCGCTTGTAATGGCAAATTATGCCAATCCATGGCCTCTTGTGATCCGATATCTTGTATGTAGGCGAAGCCTTGCTGCGTGATGCTATCGAGGTTGGCTTGCGCCGAAACAGCAAAACTATGGTCGCGTTGTTCCAGGATTTCAATGGCTGCTTTTTCTAGCTGAGACTTGACCGGTTTGCTTTTGCCTTGAATGGCTCTTAGCCAAACCCAGGGCTCCGTTTGAAACCAATTGGATAGGGTAGGAACGTCTAGATTTTCACTCAGCTGTTGTTCAAAGGATGCGTAGGGTTGAATGATTTCATCCTGTTGTAATGATTCAGCGGTGGTTGAATTTTCTGGTGATGATGATGCGGGGAAGTGGGTTTGTACAAAGGGGAGGATTTCGGTGGCGTTGTGCCGCGAAACGCCTACGGCGTTTCGCCAGTACCAATAACAGCAAGCGCGATAGCGCTTGCGATCCTTGCTGCCCCAATTCTTGTTCTCCCTAAATCGCTCCTTTAAATACAAATGAAATGGTACAGACCCATCATACCCAGAAATCAATTCCGAAGCGTTTTTGTAAAACAAATACGGCAATTTTACCAGACCCAATAATTCGCTCATTTTCCCTGGGTATACAAATGTGGGGTGTCTTCGTAAATAACCACAAAACGTAACCCGTCATTGAATGGCGCCGTACCGCCCGTTTTGAAATGAATGGAATTGATCAAACCATCATACGTTGCATCTGGTAACAAAGTCAAAAAATTCGGACCAAATGCCATGCTGCTGTATCCCAAGAACTTCCCCTGGTCGTAGCCGATAAATCCAAACCGACTGGGTTCGAATCCATAAGCCGCAAAGAATTTACGTGAAAATTCCAACGTGGCTGGATCATGAAAGTCGGTAAAGTTCACCGTGGGGTAAATACACATTGGATCGTTTAACCCCGTGTAATAACGCTTGTCTTCAAACCAACCCAAATCAGCAACCA